>NZ_JAKRFW010000012.1:0-121834 GCF_022347905.1 Pseudoalteromonas sp. Of11M-6
ATCGTACCAATCGCGATGGACGAAGGTCTACGTTTCGCTATCCGTGAAGGTGGCCGTACAGTAGGTGCTGGTGTTGTAGCAACAATCGAAGAGTAATCTTCGTAGCAGCGATTTTATATCGCGACCAGCAAAAAAGGTCGTTCTCTGATAAAGAGTACGGCCTTTTTTAATGCCTTGTAGATGCGATTTTATATCGCGATTTCAAAGAAAGAATTTTTGTGGTGGGAGCGAGTTTACCTCGCGATAAACTCTTTGTCGTAGCAGCGATTTTATATCGCGACCTGCGAACAGGGTCATTCTCAAATAAGAAATACAGACTTTTTAATGCCTCGTAGCAGCGATTTTATATCGCGGCCTGCGAACAGGGTCATTCTCCTATAAAAGCATCATTTCTGTCATTGTGATGTTTATAACGAACAACTCGATAATGTTCTTATATTTGCTTTCGATAGCTTAAAATCCATATTCTCACCATTTAATCTCCCTATTCTATATGCTGATATCCTGCCACCAGTCACGTAAAAATTTGGTTAATTGCGTAAAGGTGTGCACAATAAGCCCATATAAAACCTAAAATTAGGGAGTGTAAAGATGTTAGGTCTTTCGGCTCGTACAATTTCTGCTGTGCTCAGTATCACAATGTCACTATGTACTTTTGCAAGCTTTGCTAATGTAGATAAAGACAGATCCTATATTTTGGCAACAGCCTCATCTGGTGGCACTTTTTACCCAGTAGGCGTCGCGATTGCGACACTAACTAAGCTAAAAGTCACGCCGCAGCACGGTATGAGCGTGTCGGCCATTACCTCTGCTGGTTCTGGTGATAACCTCAAACTCATGCGTAATAAAGAAGCTGAACTGGCTATTCTACAGGGTCTTTACGGTGCGTGGGCGACGCAGGGGACGGGGGCAATGGCATCCGTTGGCAAACAAGATTATCTGCGTTCTGTGACTATGCTGTGGCAAAACGTAGAGCACTTTGTCATTGCTAAGAAGTATGCCAAAACGGGCAACGTCTCAGATTTGAAAAACCTATATTCACAAGGGTTTGGCATTGGTAAGCGTAACTCTGGAACGGAAGGTTCTGGGAAGCACATCATGGCTGCACTGGGCGTTGATAGTGACAAATTCACTTTGGTGCATAAAGGTTACGCGGGCTCTTCTAGCGCCCTACAAAATGGTCAGATTGCGGGAATGAATATTCCAGCAGGAGTACCTGTCAGCGCTGTTACAAGTGCTTATGCAGCCGATGCCAATGGTATCGCGGTGCTGGATTTTACTGATGAGCAGCTAAATAAAGTCAACGCTGAGGTAGAGCTATGGTCACGCTTCGAGATCCCAGCTAACACTTACCCCGGCCAAACTAACGCAATCAAAACGATTGCCCAGCCAAACTTTCTTGCTGCACATAAAGACATGAGTGAGGAAGATGTATATCTGCTCACCAAGGCAATTTATGAAAATTTAGTCTTTCTTCAAACCATCCATAAGGCGACTAAAGCCATGGTGATAGAAAAGGCACTCATGGGACTGCCTGCCAAGCTACATCCCGGTGCGCTGAAGTATTATAAAGAAATAGGTATTGCCGTACCTGCTCATCTGCAGTAACGCCGTCAACTAAGTAAAACGGGATAGTATCTATCAATGAGTAATAGTAGCAATGAGCAAAGCACATTAGTAGCACCAACAGCAGCTCGTGAGCGGATCGCTTTTTATTTAGCGATACTCACGAGTTTGTTGCACCTCTATTTTAACTTGGTCGCCACTTGGCCGGATAACTATATTTCAGCCATTCACTTCATGCTATTTGGTAGCATTATCTTGCTCACCTTGCCACTTAGAGTTGGCAAGTTAGCAGTGCTTTCTAGCGTTATTGATATCGGGCTGTTTATCGGTTTAATCGTGAGCTGTGGCTATCTTGTTCTGTACAGTGATGCGCTGGCTGCGCGTAATTATGAATTTGCTACGGCTGACTGGATAGCATCTTCCACCGCTGTACTCCTCGCGCTTGAGTTGGTCCGGCGCTGTATGGGCTGGTTTATCCCGATGATGATCCTACTGGCGATGAGCTATGTATTGTTTTTGGGACAGTATATCGATGGCGTGTTTCATTTTGCTGGTTTAAGCGCAGAAACTATTTTATTTCGCAATTACTTTGATGACGGCTTGTTTGGACCTATTGCTAAAATTTCTTGGACGTTTGTCTTTATGTTTATCTTGTTTGGCGCATTTCTAGTCCAAGCAGGAACTGGGGATTTTATCATTCGCTTTGCCAATGCGCTTGTTGGTCGCATGGTTGGCGGACAAGGACTTGTTGCTGTCGTGAGCTCGGGTATGATGGGCTCCGTATCGGGCTCTGCTATCGCGAATACAGCGGCGACTGGGGTGATCACCATTCCATTAATGAAGAAAGCTGGCTTTCCTGCAAAGTTTGCGGCAGCAGTTGAAGCGGGAGCATCGACGGGAGGTCAGCTGATCCCGCCGATTATGGGGGCTGGTGTATTTGTGATGGCCTCCTATACTCAAATTCCTTATCTTACGATAATTGCGGCGGCCTTTGTTCCCGCTCTGCTTTATTTCGCATCTATCGCCATCTTTGTACGTATTCAAGCTAAGCGCTTGAACATCCAGCCAGCATTAGAGTCAGAGCAATTGAGTGCTTGGCAAGAGCTGAAGTCCGGTTGGCATCATTTATTACCTATCGTGTTGCTCGTAACATTGATGATTTATGGCTTTACGCCAACTTATGCAGTTAGTATTGCGACGCTCAGTGTGTGTCTGTTTTCTTTGTTTTCACCTGCGCCGATGAGGTGGTCAAAGATTTTGGCTGCGCTTGCAAATGCAACTGAAAACAGCGCCAAGACAGCAATATTATTGGTTGCCATTGGCATGCTGGTGAATTGTATTTCGATCAGCTCCTTAGGGGTTACTTTTTCTCTAATGATAAATGAATGGGCGGGAGCAAGCTTAATACTGTTGTTGGTATTGATTGCACTGGCCTCGTTAATTATCGGTATGGGACTGCCTGTTACGGCATCATATATTGTGTTGGCAACGCTTTCTGCACCGGCTTTGTATGGCTTGATCAGCCAGTCAGCACTGGTAGAGATCATAGTAAATGGTCAACTCAACGACACTGCGACGATGATGATGAGTATGATGGCGCCAGCACTAGGTGAGATATACAACCAGCCAAATATTACAGCGGCTCAAGTGTTTACTATTTTGGCAAGCTTGCCGCCAGAGGCTATTGATATTATTCGCAGTAGCCAATTTGATACCACGCATTTAGCCATGATGCTACTTTCTGCCCATATGATTATTTTTTGGTTATCGCAAGATAGCAATGTAACACCGCCAGTATGTTTGGTCGCTTTTACCGCTGCGGGAATTGCCAAAACACCGCCGATGGCAACAGGAATAGAAGCATGGAAAACGGCCAAAGCGCTATACATCGTTCCCTTACTGTTTTCTTATACACCGTTTATTGGGGGGAGTAACTTCGAGATCATGCAGGTTTTTTTCACCGCGCTTGTGGGAATGTATGCTTTGGTAGCAGCGATATACGGTTATGCGGAGGCGAAGCTCAATAAACCTATCAGGATGGTGTTAGCGCTTTTAGGTATCGCTTTAGTTTGGCCGCATCAAATGATCTCTGTAGATATAGCGGCGGCACTATGTGTTATTGCTGTTGTTATAAAGCAAGTAGTAGATAATCGTCTAACTTAAGCTTTGCTATGCACCATAAAGTAGGCCCCTAAATTGGGGCCTTATGATATTAGACGATATGCTGAATAGACTGATGTACTCGAGCAGGTAGCAGGGTTTTTAAGTACTGCTCTAAAGTATGTAGTGATTCTGTGCCGCGAATGCCCACGGCTTCATCTTGTTCTATAAAGCCTTGCTCTTTTAGACTAGTAACAAACGCACTGAGCACTTTTTTATCAAAAAACTCTGGGCTTTTGATACCGTGTAAAGTTCCTAGTCGGTCGGCAAGAAGTGCACTTTCTTTTTCAAGCTCGCTACGACTTAATCCTTGATGACGCTTAACGAGGTTAATCGTGATTGCATAGCGTTCAAGCGTTAAGTGGATCACTTTACCTAGCATTTCTAATTGTGCCAATGCGCTACCATCTTTGTTAACTGAGGCAAGGTGACCATCAAAGGTGATCAGATCCTTAGCCGCAAAGTATTCAAAAATGGACTCTATATATCCTGTCTTAAGGTCTGTTAAGAACCACTCTTTTGCAAACAAGGGATACAACAGCGCTACCTCTTTGCGGCACTCATCAACAGTCAAGCTGTAGCGATTGAAGAGCTGCTGAGCGATTAAGCTTGGTACGGCAAACAGGTGCAGAATATTGTTACGGTAATAATTAAGCAGAGCGCGTTCTTTTTCCTTAACACTAATGATGCTGCCAAAACTGTCTTCAATAATATCGAACTTATCAAGCTTAAGCGCATGATCGAGTAGGCCCTCAGGACTCGAATCTGGCACCGTCGCATTGTCGTGATAAGGTGCATGTCTGTGTAGTCCAAGATACAAATCGAGCTGTTGTAGCAGTTGTGATTTAGGCAATGCAAATTGCTCGTTACTCAGCAAAATTGTCGCAAGCAAATTAACTGAGTTCAGTGCTGCTGAGTTATTTATCTCAGTCATGATGACATCAGCGAGATCGGCAACTTGCTTGTTCAGCCAAGCTGGCTTTTGAGTTTCGGTGGGGTGGATAGAATCACGCCAATCTGGTTGATGTTCATTTAAAAATTGGTTGACTGATATCGGATCGCCAAAATTTAAATACCCTCTACCATAGTTTTTAAGGTTCTTAATCGCCTTAAAAATACCAAAGATAGACTCATTTTTCTTACTGTTGCCAGCCAGCTCTTTGAGGTAGGTGTTGATCTCCATAACATGTTCGTAGCCGAGATAAACGGGCACTAATGATATAGGTCTATCAATGCCGCGAAGCATAGATTGCAGTGTCATTGCCAGCATCCCCGTTTTTGGTGGTAGTAGACGACCTGTACGACTGCGGCCGCCTTCGGTATAAAACTTAACGGAATACCCTTTGATAAATAACTGACTTAAATATTCCTTGAATACCGCGGAATAGAGTTTGTTGCCCGAAAAAGAGCGGCGAATAAAGAAGGCACCACTACGACGGAAAATCGGGCCCGCAGGGAAAAAGTTGAGATTAACGCCAGCTGCGATATGCGGTGGTACTAAACCCTGATGGTAAATCACATAAGTTAGAAGCAAGTAATCCATATGGCTACGATGACATGGCACGTAAATGATCTCGTGTCCTTTGTCCGCAAGTGCTTGTACTTTGTCTGAGTTATTAACTTCAATACCATTATAAAGCTTGTTCCACAGCCAAGTGAGGGCCCTGTCAGCTACGCGCACCATGGCGTCTGAATAGTTTGCGGCTATTTCGTCTAATAATCTAAGTGCTTGTAATCTCGCTTCTTCCTGACTTAGACCTTTTGCCTTTGCTTCTTCTGCAATGGCCTTTTTAATGCTTTGCGACGCTAAGATAGAATTAAATAGCTGCTCACGTGATGGTAATTTGGGGCCGGTAGCAGCCAACTTTTGACGACGGAAGTGCACGCGTGCAACGCGCAGCAGCTTATGTGGCAGCTCCTCAACGTCTGCTTTATCGTTTAACAATTGGTTGAGTTCAATCGGGCGGGAAAATCGAACAAAGTTATCCCTGCCTGAAAACAAGATCACAAAGCATTTGCGTAGCCAGCTCGGTGTTAATGAGTTGGATAATAAGGTTCCCACACCAGGCTTTTCTTTACCTGGATTACGACCCCACAATATAGTGACTGGAATAACTTGCGCATCGGTATTGTCGTTATCTTTTAAGGCTTCAAAAATCGCTTTGCTATGTTCAAGCGCATCACTTGGTTTATGACTATTACCAAAGACACTTGGCGGAGTCTGGATCCCAACAAAACGATTGAGCTCTTTATTGCCAATTCGCGCTTTTTGAGACGGCCTTGGTAAACCAAGCTTTTTACACATAACGTCTAGCGCGACCATGTCTGATAACGAGTCGAGTCTCGCTACATAAAATGTGGGAATGCTGGGATCTAGCTCGTAATCCTCAATGGGATGCTCTGGCAATACTTTACTTTTAACAAAAAGCCAGTTGCTACAGCGAGCGATGGTTGTTAGCAAATAAGAAAAAATCTGCATGGGAATACCGAACAATTATCATTAACCATAGAATACCAAGATTTAACTGGACTGACCATTTTCAAAGGTGTCATCCATGTTTTCCTGCCGCAATATATCTATGGAAGATTAACAGAAGCAAATGCTTGAGTAGAATGAATTTTGCTCTAAGTGCTTTTTGTGAGTGAAATATTGTGTATGTTCAATGCGTTTTATCTGCGCGACAGCGCCTACGGATCCGAGCGATAAAATTACTTTGTATTAGTTGTTGCATTTATCACCAATATCACTATAATATGCAGACTTTCTTGACCATAGTGTCTAGGAAAGTAAATGAAAGGTCTGGATTTCAGGCCCTATGAACAGGAACTCCAATTGTGAGTTCAACGGTAGAAATAAATTAACAACCGACTTCTCAGGAATAATTGAGTTAGTCTCGGTCGTTTTTTTATGCTCTTTTTAAATGCTCTTTTTATTTTGAGGTTTAAGAATGTCAAATCAACGCATTCGTATTCGCCTAAAAGCTTTTGACCACCGTTTGATTGACCAATCAACGGCGGAAATCGTGGAAACAGCGAAGCGCACTGGTGCACAGGTTCGTGGTCCAATCCCACTACCTACGCGCAAAGAACGTTTCACAGTATTGATCTCTCCGCACGTAAACAAAGACGCGCGTGATCAGTATGAAATCCGCACCCACAAACGTCTGATCGACATCGTAGAACCAACTGACAAGACTGTAGACGCGCTAATGCGCCTAGACCTTGCTGCTGGTGTTGATGTTCAAATCAGCCTGGGTTAATCGGAAGATTAGAGAGGTTTTAGGAAAATGGCATTAGGTCTAGTCGGTCGTAAAGTGGGTATGACACGTATCTTCACTGAAGATGGTGTATCTATCCCTGTGACAGTTATCGAAGCGACTCCTAACCGTGTTACGCAGATCAAATCTGACGCAACTGACGGTTATAACGCGCTTCAAGTTACTGCAGGCGAGAAAAAAGCAAGCCGTGTAAACAAACCAGCAGCGGGTCACTTCGCTAAAGCTGGCGTTGAAGCGGGTCGCGGCCTGTGGGAATTCCGTCTTAACGGCGGTGAAGGTGAATTTGAAGTAGGTTCAGAGCTAACTGTTGAACTTTTCACAGAAGTGAAAAAAGTAGACGTTACTGGTACTTCAAAAGGTAAAGGTTTCCAAGGTGGTGTTAAGCGCTGGAACTTCAGCATGCAAGACGCAACTCACGGTAACTCTCTATCTCACCGTGCTCCTGGTTCAATCGGTCAAAACCAGTCTCCTGGTAAAGTTTTCAAAGGTAAGAAAATGGCCGGTCAAATGGGTAATGTTCGTTCAACGACACAGAACCTTGAACTAGTACGTGTTGACGCAGAGCGTAACTTGCTTTTAGTTAAAGGTGCAGTACCTGGCGCTATCGGCGGTGACGTTATCGTTAAACCAGCTGTTAAAGCATAAGTCCTGGAGATTTAGTGATGGAATTAGCAATTAAAGGCGCTGGCGCGCTTGAAGTTTCCGAAGCTACTTTTGGACGTGAGTTTAACGAAGCATTAGTACACCAAGTAGTTGTTGCTTATGCAGCAGGTGCTCGTCAAGGTACTAAAGCTCAACTGACACGTTCTGAAGTACGCGGTGGTGGTAAGAAACCATTCCGCCAAAAAGGTACTGGCCGTGCACGTGCTGGTACAATCCGCAGCCCAATCTGGCGCAGCGGTGGTGTGAGCTTTGCAGCTAAGCCGCAAGATCACAGCCAAAAAGTTAACCGTAAAATGTATCGCGGTGCGATCAAGAGCATTCTTTCTGAGCTTGTTCGTCAAGATCGTCTAGTAGTTGTTGAAAACTTTGGTCTAGAAGCACCAAAGACTAAAGAACTAGTAGCTAAGCTTAAAGAACTTGAGCTTAAAGACGTACTAATCGTGACTGAAGAAGTAGATGAGAATCTATTCCTTTCTGCACGTAACCTGTACAAGGTTGACACGCGTGACGTAGCTGGCATCGACCCAGTAAGCCTAATCGCTTTCGATAAGGTTCTGATTACTGCTGCTGCTGTTAAGCAACTTGAGGAGGCGCTAGCATGATCCGTGAAGAACGTCTTTTAAAAGTAATCCTTGCTCCACACATCTCTGAGAAGAGCACTGTATCTGCTGAAGAAAACAACACTATCGTTTTCAAAGTAGCTAAAGATGCAAACAAAGCAGAAATCAAAGCTGCTATTGAAAAGCTTTTCGAAGTAGAAGTAACTGGTGTTCGCACTCTAAATGTTAAGGGTAAGACAAAGCGTACTGGTATGCGTTTTGGCCGTCGTAGCGATTGGAAAAAAGCATACGTTACTCTTAAAGAAGGTAGCGAGCTAGACTTTGTCGGCGGCGCCGAGTAATAAGGGGAGTTAGAATTATGGCACTTCAAAAGTGTAAACCAACTTCTGCGGGTCGTCGTCACGTCGTTAAAGTGGTTAACCCTGATCTACACAAGGGTAAGCCTTACGCTCCGCTATTAGAGAAAAACTCTAAATCAGGTGGTCGTAACAACAACGGTCGTATCACGGTTCGTCACATCGGTGGTGGTCATAAGCAGCACTACCGTGTAATCGACTTTACACGCACAAAAGATGGCATTCCAGCTAAAGTTGAGCGTCTAGAGTACGATCCAAACCGTAGCGCAAACATCGCTCTTGTATTATATGCAGACGGTGAGCGTCGTTACATTATTGCACCTAAGGGTCTTAAAGCAGGTGATGCAATCCAATCTGGTGTTGATGCACCAATCAAGGTTGGTAACACACTACCTATGCGTAATATCCCTGTAGGTTCTACTGTACACAACGTTGAACTTAAACCTGGCAAAGGTGCACAAATTGCACGTTCTGCTGGTGCTTACGTACAGATCCTTGCTCGTGAAGGTCAATACGTAACACTACGTCTTCGCTCTGGCGAAGTTCGTAAGGTTGAGTCTGATTGTCGTGCGACTCTTGGCGAAGTAGGTAACGCAGAACACATGCTACGTTCACTAGGTAAAGCTGGTGCAAATCGTTGGCGTGGTATCCGTCCTACAGTTCGTGGTGTTGCCATGAACCCGATTGACCACCCACACGGTGGTGGTGAAGGTCGTACTTCTGGTGGTCGTCACCCTGTATCTCCATGGGGCGTACCTACTAAAGGTTACAAGACTCGTAAGAACAAGCGTACTGATAAGTTTATCGTACGTCGTCGTACTAAATAATAGTTGAGGAATTGCCATGCCACGTTCTCTCAAGAAAGGTCCATTTATTGACCTACACTTGCTGAAGAAGGTAGAGAAAGCGTTGGAAAGCGGTGACAAGAAGCCAATTAAAACTTGGAGCCGTCGTTCAATGATCATACCTAACATGATCGGATTGACCATCGCTGTCCATAATGGTCGTCAGCACGTTCCTGTGTTCATCACAGACGAAATGATCGGTCACAAACTGGGTGAATTTGCACCTACACGTACTTACCGCGGTCACGCTGCGGATAAGAAAGCTAAGAAGCGTTAATCGGAGGGTATGATGGAAGCATTAGCTAAACACAAATTCGCCTCTGGTTCGGCGCAGAAAGCACGTCTAGTGGCAGATCAAATCCGTGGACTTCCGGTTGATCGCGCGCTAGAAATCCTGGCGTACAGCCCGAAGAAAGCGGCTGTATTAGTTAAGAAAGTACTTGAGTCTGCTATCGCGAACGCGGAGCACAACGAAGGTGCTGACATTGATGAGCTTAAAGTGGCTAAAGTATTTGTAGACGAAGGTCCTACAATGAAACGTATTATGCCACGTGCTAAAGGACGCGCAGACCGCATCCTTAAGCGTACAAGCCACATCACTGTTGTGGTATCGGATAGCTAGGAGATATAAGTAATGGGACAAAAAGTTCATCCTACTGGTATTCGCCTAGGTATCTCAAAGCCTTGGGTATCTACTTGGTACGCGAATACAAAAGATTTCTCTGAACAGCTTTTTGGCGATCACAAAGTACGTCAATACCTTACTAAGGAATTGAAAAGTGCTTCTGTAGCTAAGATCGTTATCGAGCGTCCAGCTAAATCAATCCGTGTAACAATTCACACAGCTCGTCCTGGTGTTGTTATCGGTAAAAAAGGTGAAGATGTTGAAAAGCTTCGCCAAGCTGTAACTAAGCTTGCTGGTGTACCTGCGCAAATCAACATCGCAGAAGTACGCAAGCCAGAGCTAGATGCACAATTAGTTGCTGACGGTATTTCTTCTCAGCTAGAGCGTCGTGTTATGTTCCGTCGTGCTATGAAGCGCGCAGTACAGAACGCAATGCGTCTAGGTGCTAAGGGTATCAAAGTTGAAGTAAGCGGCCGTCTAGGCGGTGCTGAAATCGCACGTTCTGAGTGGTACCGTGAAGGTCGTGTACCTCTACACACTCTACGTGCTGATATCGACTACGCAACTTCAGAAGCTTTGACCACTTACGGTATCATCGGTGTTAAGGTTTGGATCTTCAAAGGCGAAGTAATTGGTGGTCTTCCACTAGTTCAAGAGCAAGAGAAGCCAGCTAAACGTGCGCCGAAGAAAGCTAAAAAAAGTGCTAAGTAAGAGGTAGCGACTAATGTTACAGCCAAAACGTACAAAATTCCGTAAGGTACACAAAGGCCGCAACCGTGGTCTGGCTACCAGCGGTAACAAAGTTAGCTTCGGTTCTTTCGGCTTGAAAGCGACTGGCCGTGGCCGTATGACTGCTCGTCAAATCGAAGCAGCTCGTCGTGCTATGACACGTCACGTCAAGCGTCAAGGTAAAATCTGGATCCGTGTATTCCCAGATAAGCCAATTACAGAAAAACCGCTTGAAGTTCGTATGGGTAAAGGTAAAGGTTCTGTTGAATACTGGGTTGCTGAAATTCAGCCTGGTAAAGTTCTTTACGAAATGGAAGGTGTTTCTGAAGAGCTTGCTCGTGAAGCATTCAACCTTGCTTCTCGTAAACTACCATTCAAGACAACTTTCGTAACTCGGACGGTAATGTAATGAAAGCTAGCGAATTAAAAGACAAAAGCGTAGAAGAGCTAAATGCTGAACTTCTAGAGCTACTTCGTGAGCAGTTTAATCTGCGCATGCAAGCGAGCACTGGTCAGCTAGCTCAAACTCACGAACTGAGAAAAGTACGTCGCAACATTGCGCGTGTTAAAACGGTTATTAACCAGAAGGCAGGTGCATAATGAGCGATAAGATCCGTACTCTTCAAGGTCGTGTAGTAAGCGATAAAATGGACAAATCAATCGTTGTTGCTATCGAGCGTCAGGTTAAACACCCGATCTACGGTAAGTTCATCAAGCGTACAACTAAGTTGCACGCACACGATGAAAACAACACAGCACTAGCAGGTGACGTCGTGACTATTCGCGAATGTGCGCCAATCTCTAAGAAAAAATCTTGGACGCTAGTTGACGTGATTGAACGTCCTAAGAAAGCTAGCTCTTATAAGCCGCTATCGAGCGTCAGGTTAACACCCGATCTACGGTACTCTTTATAGAAAGAAAGCATCAAGCGTACAACTAAGTTGCACGCACACGATGAAAACAACACGGCACTAGCAGGTGACGTCGTGACTATTCGCGAATGTGCGCCAATCTCTAAGAAAAAATCTTGGACGCTAGTTGACGTGATTGAACGTCCTAAGAAAGCTGGGCTTTTGCGTTTCTGGATAGCTCTTATAAGCAGCTATCGAACATCAGGTTAAACACCCGATCTACGGTACTCTTTATAGAAAGAAAGCATCAAGCGTACAACTAAGTTGCACGCACACGATGAAAACAACACAGCTACTCACAGGTGACGTCGTGACTATTCGCGAATGTGCGCCAATCTCTAAGAAAAAATCTTGGACGCTAGTTGACGTGATTGAACGTCCTAAGAAAGCTTAATTTTCGCAACGAAGATGGTTGGTTATTACCTCTATATACTTATTTGTTCCAGAGTAGATAGCTTTATCGCAGTGCTGGACGTAATACGCTGCTCCTTATACAACAAGATAATCATAAATATGGAGCATTAAAGGTCGTTATTTTACTTTGTTCGATTTTTAATCGGTACATTTCTTTACTAAATCAAAAAACACGACAATGATTATTGTATTAAATACAAGTTAATAGTTTTGGCATCTATGAATGCTGATGGGCTTATCTATAAATACAATGTCAGGTGCTTTTATGCTTTCTAAGTTAAGGTTAAGCCAACAATTATCTACTTCATTTGGAGTAATGATTGTACTTATGGTTGCACTCTCTAGCGTCGCTTATATTGGATTGAATGGCGGTTATAGTAATTTTGTTGAGTATCGCTCTTTGGCAAGAGCGAGCAATCTAGCAAGTACATTGGAAGCTAACTTGCTCTCACTTAGGATCAATGTGCTGAATTATTTGAAGCAGCAATCAAAAGACGATATTGAACAATTTGAACAGAAAGTGAAGCTTTTACATGATGCATTAGCAGAAGCCAAGGAGGCTCTTAATCAAAAAGAAAGCAAGCAGCTTATTGAAAAAAGTGAAACAGCTTTGGTTACATATGAAACTGCTTTTAGGGAGATTATGGCACTTTATGGTCGTAGAAATACTGTGGTTCATGACGGGCTGGATAAAATAGGCCCTCAAATGCGCAAGAATATTTCGCAATTAATAGAATCTAGCATTGATATGAGTGACTTTGAAGGACTTGCGGTTGCTACACATATGCAGGAAAAGCTGCTGCTAGGAAGACTTTTCGTAACGAAATTCTTAGTGAGTAACCAGTTAAATGACTACAACAGAGCCATGGATGAACTAAAGCAAGAGAAGATGTTTCTAACTCAGTCTAAGTCTAGGTTTATGAATGAAAATGCAAAAAATTTACTGTTTGATATAGAACAATCAGGAGAACGCTACTTAGATGGAGTGAGAGAAGTACAAGATATTATCACAGAGAGAAATCGACTGATTACCGAAGTACTAAATATTAATGGCCAAAATATCGCAGAGTATTTGGCACGTGTGAAAGAATCGATCAAGGAAAGACAGGATGAATTAGGTCCCATAGCTCAAAGTGAGAGCAGGAAGACAGTAACAATTATTATTGCAGTATCTGTTGTGGTGATTTTGTTAGGCTGCTTTTTAAGTTGGTATATCACACGACTAATCAAAGCCCCTATTGGTGGGGAGCCAAAAGAAATCGCGGAAGTGGCATCAAGGATAGCCAGTGGTGACCTCACTATACAATTTGACAGGGGGGAATCGGTGAGCGGTATTTATTTGGCAATGCGTGATATGGCTGACAAACTAAAAGCCATCATTGCAGAAATTCAAAGCTCCACACATGCATTGTCTTCCTCGTCAGAAACACTTAGTGCTATCACTGCCCAGTCTAAACAAGGGGCGGATAACCAAATGGAGCAACTCAGTCATAGTGCAGTTTCGATGAATGAAATGGCTGCCACGATTGCTGAGATAACCCAAAGTGCCCAGCTCGCAGCAGATGCTGCGACTGATGCGGATTCTCAATCTAATTCAGGTGTTCAAGTTGTCGTTGCAACACAGCAAGCAATGGAAGGCCTAGTTGGTAAAATAGAAAATGTTAGCAAAACCATTGAGAATCTTGAACAAGAAACAGAATCGGTTGGTTCTATTTTGGATGTTATCAGGGGGATAGCGGAGCAAACTAATTTGTTGGCGCTCAACGCAGCGATTGAAGCCGCAAGAGCAGGCGAACAAGGACGAGGCTTTGCCGTAGTGGCTGACGAGGTGAGAAGCCTTGCGAGTCGCACCCAGAAGAGTACAGACGAAATTCAAGAGATGATCTCTAAATTGCAAAATGAAGCGAAGCGCTCCGTTGGCATGATGCGAGATAACGTTAAAGATGCTAAAGATACAGCAGACAAATCGGCGAAAACGGATGAAGTGTTACAAGCTATTTCTTCATCTGTGAGCACAATTAAAGATATGAATCTACAAATTGCCAGTGCTTCTGAGGAGCAAAACACGGTTACACAGCAGCTTTCGCAAAGTGTGACAGAAATCAGTGAAACTGCACAAGAGACTGCTACGGGAGCCGAGCGCGCGTCAGATGAAGCATTATCGCTGCTGTCTTTATCCCGCACACTCGATAAGTCGGTGAGCAGTTTTAGATTATAAGTACTGTTAGCAAATTCGGCTATAGTCTGGCTGACACATTAACGCCGGCAAGGTTTGGCAAGCTATATCAGAACCACACGTCCTTTCTCTAATCGATGTGGTTGCTGGAGTTGGCCATGAACCCGTTCCACCATTTATCCGTGGAGTATGTTGAGGAGATAACTGCGTGTTAATGTCTGATAGGTTCTTAAGACGTTTTTTGTTTAATTTAAATTGCATTGTCAATTTCCTTTTCTGTTAACGTTAGGTAAATATTTTTGTTTTAAAAGTAATCATTAGTCAATTGCAAAAAATTCATAGGTCCGGAGGGGATAGCACTAAAGTGTGCTGTTTTTTTACAGTACAGCCGTTATGCTAGAGCAAACAATAAAAAATCATCACAGTTATGTTTTCTATCGGGCTGATCAGTCTTATTGCGCTGCTTTATTTAGCGCTTTTATTTACCATTGCATGGGGCGCAGATAGGGCGAGTACTAAATTTAGATCTTATCGTGCCAAGCAAGTTACCTATGCCTTGTCACTAGGGGTGTATTGCACCTCTTGGGCGTTTTTTGGTACTACCGCGCAAGCGGCAAATAATGGCTGGTGGCTTGCCCCAACTTATGTTGGCACGATTTTACTGTTTATATTTGGTTGGCAAGTCTACACACGAATTGCCGAAATATGCCGCCAGCAGCAGCTCACTTCCATGGCGGACTTTATTGCCACTCGTTACGGTAATTCTTCTAGTTTGTCTGGACTCATTTCTCTGATCTCTGTCATTGCGGTCGTGCCCTATATTGCACTTCAGCTTAATGCCACCAGCGCCAGTATCGGTATGCTAACAAGCGACACCCAGCGGGTGAGTGTCACGTTTTGGCAGGATAGTACTTTTTATATCACCTTGCTGTTAGCCCTGTTTGCCATTTTGTTTGGTACACGTAGGCTGAGACCGAGTGAGCATAACCCAGGGTTGATGACTGCAATCGCCTTTGAGTCATTAGTTAAGTTGCTGGCGTTTATTACTGTCGGTGTTTATGTCTGTTTTGTGCTCTTTGAATCGCCCACTCACTTATTTAACCAGGCAGCGCAGCAGGGAATTACCAAGCAAATAGAGGCATCGGCTAGCCCAACCTATGTTTATTTAGTTCATGTTCTTTTAGGGGGATTAGCAACGCTGTGTTTGCCGAGGCAGTTTCATACCTCTTTTATTGAATATGATGAACAAAATCAATTTAAGACCGCACGCTGGTTGTTTCCCGTTTATTTGTTGCTGATTAATTTATTTATTTTGCCAATCGCCTATGCCGGGCTGGTGTATTTTAATGGTCAAGATGTTGGTTACGATACGTTTGTGCTTGCCCTACCACTGGGATCTGATGCACCTTTAGTCGCTTTGACAGCCTTTTTAGGTGGGTTCTCTGCGGCGACGAGTATGGTGATAGTCTCAGCCATCGTGCTATCTATTATGATCACCAATGACTTTATCAATCAATTTTTGTTGCGCCGCTCGCAGTTAAATTCGAGCCATCGGGGTTTATCTAAGTTTAATCTGCTCAATGCTCGACGGGTGGTTATTGTTGGCATTTTATTACTGAGTTATGCCAGTCATCGCGTGCTTGCTGAGGGCAACACGTTGGCCAATATGGGACTGATGTCATTTGCCTTGGTTGCGCAGTTTGCGCCCGCGATGGTGGTTGGTTTATGGTGGCGTGGGGCTTCATGCTTAGGTGCGCAATTGGGGATTGTGACGGGTTTTGCTATTTGGTTTTACACGCTATTGTTACCGAGCCTCATTAGTGGCTTTAACTTCGAAAGTCACTGGTTGAGTGCGGGGCCTTTGAATATCACATGGTTAGCACCTTTAGACTTTTTGGGTCTGGGGTTAGACAGTACGAGCCAGTCCGTCCTGATTTCTTTAAGTGCAAATTTGTTGGTTTATTTGCTGGTGCCGTTTATTTCATCCGCTCGTCTTGCTGAGCGCTTACAAAGCAATAAATTTGTAATGCCGTCCAAATCTGCACAGTCCGCTAACACGGTATTGAGTTTCCAGGATTTGGCAACATTACTGCAGCGCTTTAGCGAGCAAGCGCGTGCGCAGCAGCTTGTTGAGCTTCATTTTCCTAAAGAGCCTGCAAACTGGAAACTGCCAGCGCCATTGCAAGTGGAAAATATGATCGAACGGGAGATGTCGACGCTCGTTGGCGGGGCATCTGCGAAACTGATTTTAGATGTCGCCAAAGATGAAAAGCGCCAGCCTTTAGAGCAAGTTGCAGAATTTGTAGATGAAGCGTCACAGGTGCTACGTTTTAATCGCGACTTACTGCAGTCGACGATAGAAAACGTCAGTCAGGGGATAAGTGTAGTAGATAGTCAACTGCAATTGGTCGCTTGGAACCAGCGCTACGCAGAAATGTTTAACTATCCAGACAATGCGCTGTTTATCGGTCGTCCTGTGGCTGAGCTTATTCGTTACAATGCGCAGCGTGGGCTATTTGGTGATGCTGATGTCGAGCAGCAAGTAGAGAAGCGTCTATCACATTTACGACGAGGCAATGCATATCGCTACCGCCGTGAGCACCACGATGGCCGAGTGTTTGAAATGCAAGGTAACCCATTGCCTGGCGGTGGATTTGTAACGACCTATACGGATATCACCGAGTTTGTAAAACAACAATCCTTACTAGAGCAAGTTAATGTAAACCTAGAAGAAACGGTCGCGGCAAGGACCAAAGAGTTGATAGATGCCAACCGTGCTTTATCTTCTGCTAAACGCCAAGCGGAGCACGCAACGGAGAGTAAGACCCGTTTTTTCGCCGCAGCGAGTCATGATCTGTTACAGCCATTTAACGCAGCGAGCCTGTTTTGTTCATTGATGAGTGAAAAGGCTCAAGGGACCGACTTAGCTGAGCTTTCGCAAAGCATCAAAAGTTCATTGGCAAGTGCTGAAGAACTGTTGTCGAGCATTCTTGAGCTCACAAAGTTAGAGGCTGGGGCGTTTAAGGTTAATCGCTCGCGCTTTGCATTGTCGTCACTGCTGGAACCATTGGAAAATGAATATGGGGCGGTAGCGAAAGACAAAGGATTAGCGTTTGCAGTGCAGGTTTGTGATGTCATGCTCTACACCGATAAAGCACTGCTAAAAAGGGTATTGGGAAACTTACTGAGTAACGCTATCCGTTACACTGAGTCTGGTACGGTAAGGCTTATTGCTGAATGTCAGGGGGAGAGTGTTTCTATCATTGTTGAAGACACTGGAGTGGGCATTGCAAAGCAAGATCAGGACGCCATATTTCAAGAGTTCAAACAGCTTCACAGTAAAGAACTGGCGCAGGGGTTAGGACTCGGGCTTGCGATCAGCAAACGAATTTGCGAAGTGTTGGAAATTCCCATCACCCTTGGCTCACAACTTAATAAAGGCACACAATTTACCTTAACACTGCCAAGTTTTGGAATGCAGACGGATAAAAAGACCGAAGTAACCGCTGACAAGCCCAGCGGTGATTCGCAATTATCGGGTCTATCTATTTGGTTGCTAGATAATGATGCCAACGCACTTAATGCATTATCTCAAGTATTACTAAGTTGGGGGTGCCAAGTAGCTGTGGCGCGAGATGAAGCAGAGCTTAGCGCGCTGCAAGCAACGAGTCGTGCAGATATGCTGATCGCGGATTATCAGCTTGATCATGGAATCACTGGACTTGAGGTGATAGCAGCGCTTAAGCTTGATGATATGCCAATCATTATTAACACGGCTAACCACGACGAGGCTATTCGCGAGCGAGTGAGTGATGCAGGGATCCCATTACTCTATAAACCACTTAAAACGCCAGCCCTAAAGCGCATGATTAAGCGACTAATCTAGTTGTTTATGTGCTCGCTTCATCGTCGAGATGCACATCCGTAGCCAGCTGATTAAAGAGGATCCCAGCTTGGGTGCGGTTATACACATTGAGCTTTTTTAAAATAGCTGAAACATGCTGTTTGATGGTGGTCTCTTGAATCGACATTGCATACGCAATCTGCTTATTCAAAAGGCCGTCGGCAATCATGGTTAATACTCGATATTGCTGGGGAGTTAGCTTTTCTAAATTACGCGCAAATTGCGCTTGTTCGCTGTCATTTTCAGGCGCGATATCCACGATCTCGGGTAACCAAGTTTCTCCTTCAATAACGAGCTTGATGGCATCACTGATCACCTCTAGTGAGGAAGACTTGGGAATATAAGCGCTTGCCCCGAGGGCAATGCATTGGCTAATAATGGCTGCCGATTCGTTGGCTGAAACCATGATCACTAATATGTCTGGATACTGATTTCTTAACCGGGCAAGACCTTCGAGACCTTTCGCGCCAGGAATAGATAAGTCCAAAAATACTAGCTCTGTTTCAGGATGCGCGAGCAACATCTCGAATAAGCTGTCTAAGGTACTGGCTTCTTTGATAGGGTCATGACCAATCGCTTGTGCAGCGGCTTGTTTGAGTGCGCTGCGAAATAATGGGTGGTCATCAGCGATAATTGCTTGCACCTGAGGCATCCTTAACTAACTCCTAGTATCCGTTGTTATAGGGTATTTCCAAAACTACATCAAGTGATTGAGATAGCGAGGCTCCCTTGCAGCCTCGCTTTCGGTGCTAAAAACGATAACCCACGGTAAGCGAAACGGTTCTTGGGTCGCCAAAGTAGCCTATCAAAGTATTATCACCACCAAGCCCCGGCGTGTACTTACTCACATTACTCGGATCGCTCGGGTCTGGTGTCACGAACTGATAGCCTCCTATCATATATTCTTTATCGGTCAGGTTTTTCCCATGAAGACCAACACGCCAATTGCCGTCTGTGCTATACCAATTAATACTCAGGTTGACTAAACCATAGCTATCCTGCGTCAGTAGGCTATCTTCCTCAAATAAGACATAATCACCACGATGGTAGTAGCTGGCATTGAATACCCAATCGCCAATATCACTGTAGAGTTTGTATGTCGCCCCAAGGTTAAGAGTTAAATCAGGGGTGTTAGAAATATTAAAGCGGTCTGATTTGTCAAATGTCGCGCCTGTGTCTGGGTTAGTGTCGAGTACCTCTTCGAAGTCGCTGTCTATATATCCTATTGCGGCGTCAAAACTCAGCGCCTCTGTAGCGACATAGCTCAGCTCGGCTTCAATACCATTTGCTGTAGACTTACCAATGTTGCCAAGTCGTTGGTTTAGATCGGCAGAAGTTGCACCGGGCAATACGGAAATATATTGGCGGTCTTTGTGATCTAACGTGAATAGCGTGATATTGGCTCTTAGATTATCGTTCCACTCGCTTTTCATTCCGATTTCGAATGAATCTACGATTTCAGGGTCTGCAGCAGGCTCTGCGGTGCTGGCTCTGGGGTTGAAGGTGCCGGATTTAAACCCTTGAGCATAGCTGGCAAAGAACATAATATCGCGGTTGTATTGGTATTCCACTCCCACTCTTGGTGTAAACCGTGACCAATCTTCTTCATCATCATCAAGCACTGACGGTACGAGTTCACCAGCAGGGCGTGTATAACCTGGGATCCAATTTGATTCGGGATACACGACATCAAAGACCAAACCATTGCTGACTTGTGCCTCTTTGCTGTCTTTAGTGTAACGAGCGCCCAATGTGAGCGACCACTGCTCTGCTAAATCAATGGTGCCTTGAATATACGCGGCTTTACTATTTGAGTTGTTACAACCACTGACTTCTCGCGTAAGACCGGGAGCGCCCAAGCTTTGTCCTAACACTTCTAAAATTGCTTGGAATTGACCGCATGATTCGCCATCGTAATAATATAGACCTGAGACAAATTTATAGCCGCTACCTGCATGGCTTAGCTGTATCTCATGCGTGGTTTGCTCGTCATCATAAATGGCGGGTACATCAAAGATCCGTAATGGCGTATTATCAAAGTCGATATTGGTCGGAGAGTAACTATCTCGGCTAGCACCGATGTATTTTATCGTGGTGGCGTCAGAAAGATCCCAGCGAGCGGTCAAACTATATCCCTCAAGCTCGACTTTATTCCAAGTTGGCATACTGGTGTAAGAATCAAATACGCTGTCGGGCACGGGGGCGTCAGTCAGTAAGCTCGGCAACAAGCGATAACCCCCTTTAGAGTTGGAGTCATCGTCGGTTTTATCCCATGCTAAACGGAAGAACAAATCATCGCTTGGACGATATTCTAAGGTTAACCGCGCAGCTTGAATTTCTTTATTGTAGTTTTCCTTGTCTTGGCCGGGTAGCGTTGAAACCTTGAACTCGCCAAAACCATCTCGATTCAAAGTAGCAAAGCCATAACCTAGATAGAGCGTGTCTTCCACGAGCGGCAATTGACCTGTGATCTTAAGATCGCGTTGATTATAACTACCAACCGTTCCCACCACGTTAAATGTCGCATCGCCAGACATTTCCTTAGTGACATATTTTATTGCGCCACCAATGGTGTTTTTGCCATATAGCGTTCCTTGCGGTCCACGTAGTACTTCAATCTGTTGTACATCAAGGAGGTCGAGTACGGCCCCTTGCGGCCTTGCTAAATAAATGTCATCGACGTAAATGCCGACACCAGGTTCATAACCCCATAATGGGTCTTGTTGCCCCACACCACGAATAAAGGCAGTGAGGGTAGAGTTAGTGCCTCGGCTAGCTTGAAGTGTGGTATTGGGTGAAAACTGCTGGACTTCAGAGAGTATCGAAATGCCATTTTCGAGTAGATCGGTTTCACCGATAGAAGTCACTGCAACTGGAACGGTTTGAAGGTTTTCTACCGTCTTACGCGCCGTGACTTCAATGCGTTCTAGCTTGCCTTCTGATTGTGTTGCTTGTTCTGCTGCCGCTGGGCTGACTTGAGTTGCGAGTGTAATAGCCAACGCGATAGCTGAATATCTAGGTTGGTAAATGTTCATCCTGTGATCCCTATTATTGTCATTTTGGGTGCTTGTTGTCACACCAAAGCATAGGAGAGTTGTAAAGTTTTTCTATTAGTACCTTAGTACTAATGCCTTGATACGCTAGGATTAACACGGGGTGTAGGGCTTCTATAACCTTAGTACTATGGTTTTTATTGCGCCTGCACGCCACACTGATATTCATCAACAGTATGCCCAACACATCAACTTATAACGGGCATTAATAACAATAAAAGGAAGCCCTTATGCTCAGTATGCTTGGACTGGCAGGAGGACTTGGCCTGCTTATTTGGCTAACTCTCCGTGGCGTAAACTTGTTTATCGCAGCTCCATTGTGCGCTTTATTGGTCGCATTAACGAGTGGCGTTGCACTATTTCCCACAGAAGCTGTAGAAAGCAGCTTTCTTACACTTTATATGGATGGCTTTGCTGGCTTTTTGAGTGCTTGGTTTTTCATGTTTTTGCTTGGCTCTTTGTTCGGTAAGTTCATGGAAGACAGTGGTGCTGCCGACAGCGTGGCACGTTATATTGTCGACAAGTTAGGTATGAAACATGCGGTATTAGCGGTGGTGATTGCCTGTGCGGTACTAACGTATGGCGGCGTCAGTGTTTTTATTGTCGCTTTCTCTGTCTACCCTATGGCGCTCAGCTTATTTAAAGATGCCAATTTACCAAGGCGCTTTATTCCCGCAACTCTGGCCTTCGGCTCGGTCACCTTCACCATGACTTCGGCAGGCTCCCCTGAAATTCAAAACTGGATCCCAATAAAATATTTAGGTACGTCGCCTTATGCGGCTTGGGAAGTCAGTCTAGTGGTTGCCACGTTTATGGCTATTACTGGCTATTGGTGGTTGAAAAAGATGATAGCCAAAGCGGTGGCAAATGGAGAGCACTTTGAGGCGAAAGAAGACGACCCTGAAATCCATGAACGTAACTATCCTCATCCAATCACTGGCGTACTGCCTCTAATCGTGGTGTTGATTTTATCTTTTACACTTCATGATGTGCTGCAGCAAAGTGCACTCATTGTAGCTCTACTTGGCGGTGTACTCAGTATTGTCGCGATTAACTTTAAGCATTTTCATAACATGGGGGCCGCGATTAACTTAGGCACAACTGGGGCGCTAGTTGCTATCGGTAATACCAGTGCGGTAGTGGGTTTTGGTGCGGTAGCAAAAAACACCGAGGCATTTCAATTAGCGGTCGAGATGATGACACAGATGCCGGGTAATGAGCTACTTGGCGCCGCGGTGGCGGTAAGTGTAATAGCCGGTTTAACTGGCTCTGCATCCGGTGGGCAAGCTATTGCGTTACCCTTAGTGGCACCGCACTACATTGATGCGGGTGTCAATCCAGAACAATTACATCGTGTTGTGGCAATTAGCTCAGGCGCTTTGGATACCTTACCGCACAATGGTTATGTGGTCACAACCATTCGCGCCATCTGTAAAGAAACACATCAACGAGCATATTGGTCCATGGCGGCGTTGACTGCGGTCGTGCCGCTGGTGGGCGTTGCCCTCGCATTAACCCTATTCATCTTATTTTAACGGAGAGATACAGCAATGAAGCGGATTTTCCTGTTACTCTTGTTCGTTGCCAGCAATATTGTCTATGGCAGTGAGACAAACAAACCTATGCTGGTTGAAAAGCGGGCATTTACACTTGCGCATTTTACTACGGAGTCTGGAGCCAGCATTCCTGACGTTAAGGTCGGCTGGGAAAGCTATGGCAAATTAAATGCCGACAAAAGCAATGCAATTTTGATCACGCATTTTTTTTCTGGCACATCTCACGCTGCGGGTAAGTATCGAGAGTCTGACGTATTGGCGGGTTACTGGGATGCCATTATCGGCCCGGGTAAAGCGATAGATACTAACAAGTACTTTGTGATAAGCGCAGATACTTTGGTCAATGCAAACTGGCATAGTAAAGATGTGATCACGACGGGTCCGGCGTCTATTAATCCGAAAACGGGCAAACCTTACGGCTTGGACTTTCCCGTGGTGACCATCGGTGATTTTGTTGAAGTGCAAAAGCAATTATTAGATAGCTTAGGTATCGACAAACTGCATGCGGTGATGGGCGCGTCTATGGGGTCTTTCCAAGCGTTAGAATGGTCGGTGCGCTATCCCGAAAAGGTGTCACGTTTAATTCATGTGATTGGCGCGGCAAAGATGGATGCTTGGACCGTTGCGGCGTTAGAGAAATGGGCTTTACCTATCCGACTTGATCCAAATTGGCAGGGCGGGGACTACTACGACGGGGAAAGGCCGCTTGCTGGACTCACAGCCACGATGCTTAATATTACGCAAGACGCGATGCACCCCGCTATTTACAACGCCAGTTTTCCAGACTTTATTGTGCTTGATCCCAAAGCAAAACAAGATATTCGTCAGCTTCCTAAACTCAGTCAAACGCTAGCCACGCGCGCACGAGCGAGGGCAGAAACGCAAGATGCGAATTCAATCTTGTATTTAGTCCGCGCCTCGCAATTATACACCGCAGGCATGCAAGGTAATTTTGATAGTGCTATTGATAAAATCACAGCAAAGATTTTGTTGATGCCTGCAAGCAATGACTTGTTATTAAGGCCTGAGCCCATTCGTAAGTTAGCAGAAACCCTTAAAGCCAAGAATAAAGACGTGCAGATCACAGAGATAGAAGGCGTTTGGGGGCATTTAGACGGTATTTTTTCAATTCAATCACAGGCTGACACCATTGCTCAGTTCTTAGCAAAATAATCAAGGAGTGACGATGAAGACGGCGTTGATCACAGGGGCAGCAAGTGGCATTGGTCGCTATATCGCGATGGCACTGAGCAAACAAGGTTACAGCTTATTGCTCGTAGATTTGAACTTAGCGCAAGCACAGACGGTAGCCGAGTCTATCGTCTGTGACGGAGGAAATGCACAAGCGTTTGCACTCAATATCGCTAATAAGCAAGACATCGCTGACTTTATCCGTCAGCACGATAACATTGATGTGCTTATCAATAACGCAGGCGTGCAACATGTTGAAGCACTAGAGCATTATCCAGAAGATAAATGGCAATTGCTGCAAGACGTGATGCTAACAGGCCCGGCCATGTTGTGTAAGGCGGTATTGCCGCATATGCGTAAAGGCGGCTTTGGTCGCATCGTCAATATTGGTTCTATCCATGCTCTAGTTGCTTCTAAATATAAGTCTGCTTATGTCGCTGCAAAACATGGGTTAATGGGATTTGGCAAAGTATTGGCGCTGGAAACCGCAGACTGCGATATCACCGTGAACACCATTTGCCCCGCTTATGTAAAAACCCCATTGGTAGAACAGCAAATTACCGCGCAAGCGAAACAGCATGGGATCAGCGAAGATGAAGTGATAAACAATATCATGTTGGCGCCAATGCCGAAAAAGGCCTTTATAGGGTTGGATGAGATTGCTCATGCCGTCAATTTTTTACTCGCAAATGAGTCACGCAACATTACTGGTCAAGCCATAGTGCTGGACGGCGGCTGGACAGTGCAATAGGAGGAATGATGGCTGGATTTGATAAGGTAGTCGTAAGCTACGAAGAAGCAATGGCAGGACTGTGTGATGGCATGACCGTGATTGCAGGGGGCTTTGGTTTGTGTGGGATCCCTGAAGGTTTGATAAGCCAAATACGCCACATGGGCACAAAGGACTTAACCGTGGTTTCTAATAACTGCGGAGTAGACGGGTTTGGTTTAGGGATTTTGCTTGAGGATAAGCAGATCCGCAAAATGGTGGCTTCTTATGTGGGGGAAAACGCCTTGTTTGAGCAGCAGTTATTGAGCGGTGGATTGGAAGTTGAATTAACTCCACAAGGGACACTTGCAGAAAAGATGCGCGCAGGTGGAGCTGGGATCCCCGCTTTTTACACCGCAACAGGCGTTGGTACACCCGTCGCTGAGGGTAAAGAGGTAAAAACGTTTGGTGATAGAGAATATATTTTAGAGCCGAGTATTACGGGAGACTTTGCCATTGTAAAAGCGTGGAAAGCAGACCGTTTTGGCAACTGTATTTATCGCCACACCGCCATGAACTTTAACCCGATGGCCGCAACAGCTGGAAAAATTACTGTCGTTGAAGTGGAAGAAATAGTTGAGCCCGGCGAAATCGAGCCGAGCCAAATTCATACCCCCGGAATTTATATCGACAGAGTGATTCTAGGACAGTTCGAAAAACGCATCGAAAAATGTACTGTGAAGGAGCAAGCATAATGGCATTAACCAGAGAGCAAATGGCCATGCGAGTGGCACAGGAATTAAGAGATGGGTTTTATGTCAACCTTGGGATTGGGATCCCCACGCTGGTGGCCAATTATGTGCCACAGGGCATGGATGTGATGCTGCAATCGGAAAATGGTTTATTAGGCATGGGCGCTTATCCGACCGAGCAGGAAGTGGATGCGGATATGATCAACGCGGGTAAGGAAACCGTTACGGCCTGTACAGGAGCTGCCATTTTTAGTTCGGCAGAAAGCTTTGCAATGATCCGTGGCGGTCATGTGGACCTGACGGTGCTTGGCGCTTTTGAAGTAGATCAGCACGGTAATCTTGCCAGCTGGATGATCCCAGGTAAGCTTATCAAGGGCATGGGTGGCGCGATGGATCTTGTCGCTGGGGCTAAAAATATAATTTGCACCATGATGCATGCGAATAAACAAGGCGAGTCCAAGCTGCTACAGCACTGCAGTTTACCACTCACCGGCGTAAACTGTATCAATAAGATAGTAACCGATCTTGCGCTGCTTGAAGTCAAAGGTGGCGCGTTTCATTTACTTGAGCGAGCTCCAGGTGTTAGCGTCGCGGAAATACAAGCCAAAACCGCTGGTATATTGATTTGCCCAGATGACGTACCGGAGATGGCGTTTAGCTAGCTTAAAATCAAAGGTAACGTTTATAGTTTAAGAAAGAGCAGAGGTGACTCATGCTCTTTCATTGAAAGAGGTGCCTAACCGGCTCCTATCTACTCCATGGAGTATAGTACCACTCTTGGTCTAGTCCGCCGTCACAATCGTAAAGTTGGATATTTCTTCCTTTAGACCCACTATGGCCTGTTGGATCTAGACATTTATTTTGCATTTTGTTGATGATGCGACCCGCGCCATCAAATCGCCACATTTGGTCGGCCATTCCTTCACAGTGCCAAAATTGAACATTTCTTTTGGATGCACCATCGTAACGGCTTGCATCTAAACACAGGTGCTCGTCATACACTGGGCGAATCTCAAACCAAGGGTCACCGTAATATTTGTCTTCAATATAACGTGCCAACTTGCCCATATATTGAAGCTTTATTTTTCCATGGGTAGCAAATGGTGAATTGAAAACAGAACTATCAAAAGAAATTTTTTGGTTGTCTTTGTAAAATGAAAAATACTGGTCACGGCCAAAGTCGCAGTAATAAGTCTGCACAGTCTGTCCTTTCCACGCTTTATCTACTTCACTTTTTCCATCCATACAAATAAAATTGGTTTCTTCAGCGTATTTTTGTTTATTGATAAACATTATACCTGAAGCTGCTTGAGTCATCGTTGAAACTGCTAGAGCTGCTCCTGCTAGCACTAATGTGTATTTCATAGTTATTTCCTTATTTTGTTTGTGTTACCATTAGGGACGGTAACGCTAATTTAAATCATTATCAATTTTATATTATCATTGTTGATGAGTTGTTATTTTTTATAGTGAAGGATTATCTGCTTTGTTGCTCAACAATAGTTTATCTTCAAGTCGCTGGATAAAATTCATAAGGGAAAGTTGGATTGTTTTCTTGTTATGGGTCAGCGGTGTATTCTTACTTATGTCATTTAGAGTTTTCTATCTCTTTAACTTTAAAGAAAAAGTATCGTATGATCTTACGGTTGGCCAACTGTTTGATGCCTTAGCTACCGGTTTTAAATTTGACTCCTCTGCTGCTGGAGTTTGTCTCGCTATTCCTTTTTTGCTGAATTGTTTCCTACAGCCTTTGCGATTAGATAATTGGGTTAGACGAGCACGTAATACGATAGGGCTAATCTATCTGAGTGTTTTTGTATTATTAGGAATCTGCGGGATAACTTATATCAGTGAGTATGGAACTCAATATAATTATTTTATGCTGGAAGGGTTATATGATGATCAGCAGGCCATACTGAGCACCGCGATTCAGCAGTATAAACCTTGGGGTAGTTTGTTGAGCATAGGTGTACTGCTAACTTGCGTGGTCGCATGGACTCGTTTTGTGGATAAGAGAAACTATCGCTTACTAATAAATATTTGTCCGAAGAGCAGAATCAAACAAGCAGTTATTTCGATATTGGTGTTTGTTATGTTCGTTTGCGCCGCTAGAGGTTCATTTGACTCCCGTCCTGCATCGAGAAAGTGGTCAGCTGTTACCACTGATCCATTTGTAAACAATTTAGTTATTAACCCATTTCGCAGTTTCTTCTACGCGATACAAGACTACGGTGAATTAAATCAGCTCACTATGTCAAGTACTAACCCTTATTTAGCCGATAAGCATGAGGTTGATGCTGCGCTGCTAAATAATGAGACTCGTAGTATGGGGCCCTTAATTCAAAAACCTTCTCGCATTTTTTACATTGTGATGGAAAGCTTTGATTCTTGGCCTCTGCAGGATAAATATAGGGATTTGGCGCTAACAGAAAATTTTCATCGACTAAAAGCAAAGGGTATTTACGTTGAACAAGCATTGCCTGCTGCATCAAGCACAATGAACTCATTATCCAGTCTAGTTACAGGGATTCCATTTAGTGGTATTAACATGAGCCGTCTCACGAGTAAGGCTCATACTTACTCGCTAATCCATTTGATGGAGGGGCAAGGCTATACATCACAATTTTTTTATGGTGGCTTATTGTCTTGGCAAACAGTAGGTGATTTTATGAGTAGGCATGGCGTCGATCATATTTATTCGGCGGCAAATGCAGGAGGTAAGGGCAGTGCCGGTGTATGGGGGGTTGATGATGGGCAGCTATTTGATCTCGTTAGTCAGTCAGTGCCAGAAAATAGCTTTAACTTGATTATGACTACTAGCTATCATGGTCCATTTAATTTGGATTTATCAGCTAGTGATTATCCTTGGAAAAATGGTGACTACCCTGCTCAGTTTCAGCGGATGGGTGATGAGGTGTTATCTGCTAACACTCTTGGACACTTATGGTATTCCGATCAAATGATGGGAAAGTTTGTAGATAATATGCAACGCAAATATCCTGACGCGCTATTTATCATTACGGGAGATCACTACAGCCGCCGCTATTTTCATGCTAAGCCTAACTTGTACGAACTTACTCACGTACCTATCCTTTTATTAGGTCAAGGGATTTCACCTAAATTAAGCAATCGAACAATTGCTTCACATATGGATATTACAGCTACAATTATGGACTTGATAGCAAGGCCCAACACATCATTTTCTAGTTTTGGCTATTCACTTGTTGGTTCTGAAGCACCAGAAAATGTTTTTGGTTATAAAACAATTCGAGATACGGAGCGAGTTTGGAAACAAGGTGATGGTGAGCAGTTTTATAGCTATCAGGTTAACCCCAAACTGGGTGATAAAAGTGTTGAGCAGCCAGCACCAGCCCTTGAATATCAAACTTATATGGCTGCTGCATGGCAATTACTAATGGGGAGTCCTGCACCTCATTAAACTACGACGCGGGCCAATATAGACTGTTAAATCCGAAGGCCATACTAATCTATTGATTAGTATGGCCTTTAATCGTATTCGTATAAGTGCAAATCACTATAGCAGTGAGGTATGTTTTTTGGGTGATACTATTTAGTCTTATTTATCACCAGTTAATGGCTAAGATACTCACGCGCTACGTGCATTCATCTCAGCAATAAACTTATTCGAATCTTCAATAGAGCGATTCATATCTGCGATTAGGGCGCTAATATCACGCTTTAACCCTGTAAACTCACCTTTAATAGCGCTTACCGCTTGTGCATTTAGGTTGTGCTTAAGGTACAGCACATTATCTTGTAGTGAGTCGAGCACGGGTTGCATTTTGGCTTCACTGCTGCGCATTGAGCGAAGTAAGCGTTCAAATTGGCGCTGTGTTTGACTTAATTGCTTAGCACTCTCACGTTTTAGGTTTGCACTCGAATATTGCTCAAGTTCATCTTGCCACTCGTCAAATAGCGCGTTTGCCACGTCTTCCACTTTGTCTATATTGCTACTTACTTCAGCAGCAGCGGCAAGGGATGATTGGTAGTCATCGTTAAGCAGGTTATAGGCTTCTTGTAATTCACCACCATTAAAATTAATTAACGTGGTGAGTCTTTCCAATGCCGATTGAAACTCTTTTTGTGACTCCTCTTGGGATTCCTTTGTTTCTTCGACACGATCAACCAATATCTCGCGTTTATGCACACCAAACTTTTCCATGGTGGCGTAATAGGCACTTTGGCAGCCAGTAACGAGTAAAAGTAACACTGCGCTTAAGGTGAGTTTCTTCATTTGCACTCCCGGGCTCTAGAAGGTCAATAATCAGTAAGTGGCCATGTGACCGTCGTTATATATTACTATTTAGCGCTATAAATTATGGCGGGGATTGTTATGATGTGTAAAGTGATCCATGAATATTAACTTGATTATGATGCAAAGAATAACCGAAATGAAGGTCGTAGCACTGCGATTCTTACATTCTCAGCCTAGCTGGTGGCGCCGCTATAGTAAGCGGTGTATTGAGGACCAGATCACGGTCAACGCGGGCTATTTAGCGTATGTCACACTGTTATCGTTGGTCCCCTTAGTTGCGGTGGGTGTAGCAATTTTTTCGGCGTTTCCTGGATTTGAAGATACGCGTTTTGCAATTGAAAACTTTGTGTTCAATAACTTTGTGCCAACATCGACGGACACCATTAAAGAGCACATCAGTGCGTTTACTGGCAACGCGAATAAGATGACAGCTGTGGGGGTGAGTTTTTTGGCCGTCGTGGCTTTATTACTTATTCGTAATGTTGACACCACGCTCAACCGAATTTGGCGAGTGAAGCAAAAACGTCCATTGATGATTTCGTTTGCGATTTATTGGATGGTGCTCACGCTTGGCCCTGTGCTATTGGGCGCGAGTATTGGTATGACATCTTATATCGTTTCTTTAGTGACATTTGCCGATCAAGGGATCCCAGGGTTTAGTGGTGCACTAATTAAGATGTTGCCCTATTTAATTTCTATGGTTGGCTTCATCATGCTCTATACTTTAGTACCAAATACCAGTGTGTCATTTCGAGCCGCGGTTCCGGGTGCTTTGTTTGCAGCTTTGTTATTCGAGCTAACGAAAAAAGGCTTTGCATTATACATTAGCCATTTTCCCTCATACGAAGTTATCTATGGGGCACTCGCAACAGTACCTATTCTTTTTGTTTGGGTATATTTATCTTGGATAGTGGTGTTGTTAGGTGCTGAGTTTACCGTGTGCTTAACCCAAGATATGGAAGCTGCAGGACTAGATGCAAGCTCGGAGTTTGACCCACCAGACGCGCAGGGACTTTAGCTTTTACCGATAACGGTTAGCTTAAGCCCCCAAGGGGGAGTTATGAGCTTATTGTATCAACATGGCGATGCATTACGTCGCTTTCATCTCGCGGTAGGTGAAGGACATCAATTGGGCATAGAGGAATATGGCTGCAGTGATGGCACACCACTTATCATGCTGCATGGTGGCCCAGGTCAGGGCCATTCTCGTAATGTGCTCGGTTATTTCAATCCGCAAAAATACCGCATCATCCTGTTTAGTCAGCGAGGCTGTGGCAACTCAACGCCTGCTGACTTTGGTAATATAAATACCGCGAACCTGCTGAAAGATATTCATTCCATTCGTGCGCATTTAGGGCTGCAAAAGGTTGTACTCGCCGGGGAGTCTTTCGGTGCCATGCTGGCACTGCTTTATGCTGAGCAACATCGTGAAGATGTCTTGGGGATGGTGTTGTGGTCGAGTTTTTTGGGCAATGAGGCGGATCTTCATTGGCTTTATGGTAGCCAAGGTGCCCCCGCACAAATTTATCCAGAGCAGTATCTTGCCTTTGCACAAGGTGCACAAACTGTGGAATCCTTGCTAGATCATTATCATTCGGCACTCTTTGGCGAGGATGAATTACTCAAAAGAAAAGCGGCGCAGCGCTGGTGTGAGTGGGATAATCTGATCACAACGGATAGTGATACGCAAGGTATTAGGCTTTGCAAAGCAGACAAACAGCTCAGTAAAGCACAGCATATGGTACATTTTTTTAGTCACCAGTGCTTTATCAAAACACAGCAAATTACGGCGGATGCACATCAGCTCAATCACTTACCTATCTGGTTTATTCACAGTCGGCATGATTTAATGTGTCGGTACGCACCAGTTCATCAGTTAGCACAAAGCATTAAGGCGCAGTTGCTGATTTTAAATGGGGTTGGGCATTGTTGTGCTAACCCCATTTATGCAGAAGCAATAAGGCGGGCGGCTGATCTATTACTGTGCAAAATTCAGCATCATTAGCAGTCACAAGAGGTAGGTAGTGCAAGGACTAATTCAAAGGGTCAGCGAAGCAAAGGTAGAAGTAGAAGGTAAGATTGTAGGTCAAATCGATCAGGGGATATTGTTACTATTAGGCGTTGAAAAGCCGGATACAGAGCAAACGGCGGATAAGTTACTGCACAAGGTAAGTAACTACCGTATTTTTACTGACGACAAGGGAAAAATGAATTTAAGTTTAAAAGACATTGAAGGTGAACTATTGGTTGTATCGCAATTCACCTTGGCGGCAGACACCAAAAAAGGCATGAGGCCAAGTTTTTCGAGCGCAGGAACACCTGAGCAAGCGAATACACTCTACGAATACTTTGTGGCTCAAGCTAAGGAAGCTGGCTTGAAAGTCGCGACGGGACAATTTGCTGCGGATATGAAGGTGAGTTTACTGAATGACGGCCCTGTGACTTTTAATTTTAGTGTTGAATAGTGATTTGACGAAAAAACTAGGGTCAGCCAGTGTTAGCGTTTAACCTCGATAATTATGTTGGCGTAGTCCGGCACTTTTTCGATAAAGGGCTTTTTACCAAAGTTGGTAATTAATAAGTGTTGAAGTTGCTTGAGCTGCGACTCATGCTCAGTTAAAAAGTTGATATACAGTCGGCCCCCATCATTAATAGCAGCTCTGAGTAGGCGATAAAACTGGTGCTGAAACAAGAAGATGGGGGGCTCAAGTTCGCTAAATAAATCGAGCACTATCCAATCGTAGCGTTTGCCTTGTTGCAACGCTTTAAATACATCAACACAATTAACATCGCACAAAGGGTCGCCGCCAAAGTAGCGTTTGTAACAATGGATCACATCTGGGTTGTTATCTATGGTGGTAATATGACAATTTGGATAAGTGGCATTGAGGTAATCACGGATTGCACCTGCGCCAAGACCCAGCTCCAGTACGCTGGTCGGCGGGGCGACTTGCTGCCAGCGACTCGCGAATGTTTTTAAATGAGGAAATAACAAGTGCTCCGGGTGGTTTAACTCCACAACGGATTGTAATGTGTTGTTTATCAGAAGCCATCTCAACGATTTCTCTTGCCGCACTTGGATGCTATTTCTGCCTTGTTTATGCCAATATAGCAAGTGTCCTAGTTGGTGGCTCCGGTCCACAAAATCGTTGCTGATAGTGCCTGAATGCGTAATAAATTCTCCCATGATAACATCATCATAGACGAGGATTTTGTGAATGCCAGCTTGTCCACCAGTTTTTACACTAAGGGATAAGTGTTTTGGCGCATTTTATTCCCTACACTGAGCTTATCTTGTAGGGTGTATCCGTACTAGATTCAAAGTCATTTAACAGGCTAATAACAAAACAGGAGTCAGTGATGTTTGAGGTAACTTCACCACAAAGCAGCGAAGATTGGCAAGCCTATTACCAGTTACGCTGGCAGGTGTTAAGAGCGCCATGGGATCAACCTCGTGGCAGCGAACAGGATGATTTAGAACAAGAAGCTGAACATCGCTACATTAAAAATAATGATGGTGAAGTGTTAGGCGTAGCTAGGCTCCATTTTAACAATCATAAGCAAGCACAAGTACGCTATATGGCCGTTGCAGAAGGGCATCGAGGTCATCACTTAGGTAGTCGTTTGCTACACGAGCTTGAGGTTATTGCGTGGACGCAAAAAGCAGAAGAGCTGGTTTTGTATGCTCGCGAGCGCGCGTTATCATTTTACGAACGTCATGGCTATCAAGTGGTTGAAAAGGCACACTTAGCCTATGGCGATGTGCAGCACTGGAAGATGGTAAAGCAACGACCTACAGAGCCGGGCTGGTTTAGGCAGCCAGATTGGACCCATGTATTACAAAATACTTGGCGCGAGTCTATTCCAATCAGTGATGCGATGGGGATTAAAGTAGAAAGCTATACAGATTGGCAGTTTTCCACTAAGGCTGATTTAAAAGCGAACCTCAATTTACACAACTCGATGTTTGCAGGTTCTATATATAGCATGGCGACGCTAACGGGCTGGGGGGCGACTTATTTAGCACTTAAAGAGCTTGGGTTAGAGGGAGATATTGTGTTGGCTGACGCCAATATTAAATATCTAAAACCTTTAACCACGGCACCAGCGGCAACGGTTACCATTGCGGACTGTGAAGGTGAATTGCAAGCGCTAGAGACGGCTGGCAAAGCAAAATATGTGGTGCCAGTGAATGTCTATGATGGTGACATGCTAGTTGCTAAATTTGAGGGACAGTTTGTGGTAATTAAACCGCAATAAGTAGAGAATTATTCTCAGCTTTCCAAACGAAAAAGCTCTGAGTTTTCAGAGCTTTTTTGTATTCGAATGCGCTTAAAGAATATCAGTGAGTAGCACGCCAATACCGAGCCTTTGGGTATGTGTGTTATAGTCTATTAAGCTTTCGCCGTAGCCATTAAAGTATTGTGCGTAGCCGCGCAGCCTTCCCCAAATCGGGAATGACCAGTCTAATTGAATTGCACCGCGATTATCACTGTTTAAGTTATTGCGCCACATAAAGCCAAACTCATGCTCTTCGTGGCGATATACCCCACTAAACTCGAAGTGACCTAAGTACTCATCGATATTTGGATTGTCGTCTCCGCGTGGATCCAAGGCATCTTCTTTGTCGTCTTCGGGTAAGCGATACCAAGGTTTAAAGCTGAATACAAAGCCTCGGTTTTCCCAGATAAAATTCGCATAGATACGATTCCAAGAGCGGGAGTTTGGTTGACTGCGACCGTTAGATTGGTGGGAAATCCCAAGTACAAAGGCCATCTCATCGCCCCACAGCACGTTTTCATCATCTAAAAAGTTAATCCAAAAGATTTCTGGTTCATAGTTGGTTTCACGAAATGGCGAAGACACATCTTTGTTGTACAGCTGCCAATATGATTGCAGCGTAAAAGCAAAATAGATTGCCTGATCTTTATCCGAAAAATTTTTATAAATAGGCGCTTTTAACGAGATTTGGTATTTGGCTTCAAAGTTGTCGATTGGCTCGCCGTCTTCATCGTCAATGGCTTTTAGACCGTCGAATGGTCTGCTGTTGACGTTGGTCATATAAGAAACTGGCAAAATATAGTTACGCTTATGTGGTGTTAATACATTACGGTTTTTTTCCGTTACACGTTCACGCGCCATGCGTTTATCTAATTGGCTTAAGGTATTATCTGCATCAGCCTCGGCACATTCGGTACGGACCTGCTCTATGGTTTTATCTTTTTCTCCAGTTAACACCGCGTTTAACACGCACTGTTTGACTAAATCGATTTCATCTTCCTGTTGGGCTTCTTGAGCGTAAAGTGGCAAGGTAAGCAAGGCCAAAGCCGGTATTGATAAGTGTGTAAGTTTCATCCTGTGTGCGCCGAGAGTAAGTACAATTGATTACATTATTAACCAATGATAATGAAAGGGAAATGAATCTCGAAGGTCAAAAATGTCAGAAAGAAAAATACGGTCGAATAAGAAAAAGGTGGCGGCTATCGCCGCCATACCTTAGTAAGCGTTAAGCTAAACAAGCAGAGCTTATTTGCTTTGACTTACTCTCACGCAATAAAAGTACTCAAGTTAAAGCGTTTCAACTTGAGTAAAAAACTTATAAAGCTCAGTACCTTGATTCACACTAGCAGAGGCAAAGTGCAAAATGGCGATGGCATCTTCGTCTAACTTGATCTCATTTAAGGGCGTTTCTGATAAATAGCGCTCCATTCTGAGAATTTTGGCGATGGTTTGACCCGCCTTGATATGCTCTCCAAGCTTTGCCGTATATTCCACCATACCACCCATTGGGGCATAAAAGGCGCGATAATTTTCTAGTCGACAGACGTAACGGGTGATGTCTTGCGGCATAAAGTGTGCATCTTGAAAGGCCTGTTTATAGTTCAGGTAGCTCAAAATGCTATTAGCGTCATTCAATGCTTCCGCTAAATCAATTTTTTCTTGAGAGCCAAGCTCAACCGTAAACGCTTCGGTTAATACTGGGATCTCTCGGCCTATAGCCTGATAGGCTTGCTGCAAGTTCCACCATGGACAAAAACTGGCTTCATCCATTGCTCCATCAAAGTCACTTGGAATAAGTAACACATGTGGAATATCAAAATATCGAGCGCTGTTTTTTGCATACTCAGGACAATACAGGTGTTTTGCTGAAATTGGTCCCGTATGAAGGTCTAAAACAATGTCAGCCTCATGAGCTAGACGCTGTAAATTCAAGGCGATGCGCTTACCTGTCGTCAACCTATCTAAGGGCCCATCAAGTAGTGTTTGGGTGCGCTCAACTAATCGTTGGCGAAATTGCTGAGCGATTTCTGTTATTGATAGCGTCGGGTTTTGCTCCACAAACTCGGCAACCAACCCGGAATGGTTGATGTACATTCGATTCCAATTCGTGCCCGTAATTGGATCGAAACGCCCTAAGGTAAACTCACCAGATTTCTGATTACAACCAATCGGGTTTGCGTAAGGCACTAGGGTGATGTCCGCTTTTAATGACAATTGTTTCAACTGTTCCAGCAGTTGATAAATCACTGCATTACCTTGCACCTCGGCGCCATGCATATTCGCTTGAATATACACCTTAGGCCCACTGCCATCGCCTTTGATGCGATAGACTGGAATAGTCAAAGGCAAGCCGTTGGCAATTTCACCAACCTGAATATGTTGTTGTGTAATGGTATTCATGTTTACCTCAAATAACTTGAAGCGGGCTCTGCTTCACGGACACAGCTGATTTCTCCAGCTGAGATGATGTACTCAGCTGGGAGCTCATGACATAAAAAGAACGGCATACTTTCGGTGTAGCCGTAAGCGCCACACTGACTGAAAACAAGCCAATCGCCATCGGCACTGTCGCTTGGTAAGGCTAGGGTGCCTAATTTATCCAATGCTGTGCAAAGTGGACCATGAATATGAAAGTCTATGGTCTCAGCTTGAGACTGGCGTAACAATTCAGCGGGGAAAGCTTGCCCGGTAACCGCTGGACGCAGCAGGTGATTGACACCGCCTGCGACAATCAGTTGTTGTGCACCGTAGTTTTGCTTTTGTTCCACCACAGGGTTGAGATAAAAACCACATTCGCCAACCGCATAGCGGCCTAACTCCATCCATAATTCTTGCACTTGCGTGGCGGATTTTATCAATGCGAGCGTGTCTAATAATTTCTGCCAATCGAGAGAAGGGCTTTGCCTATCATAGGGAATGCCAAGGCCGCCACCTAAGTCGAGTACCTTTAGAGTAATCCCTAAATCAGCAGCGAGCTGAACTAAAGGTGCAACCATAGCCTGCCAAAGTTCAGCGAGTGTATCGCTGCAGAGCATATTGCCCCACTGGAAAATATGCAGTCCGACAAAGTCTAGGTAGGTGTAGTCACTTAAAGTTAGGGCTTGCCACTGCTCTGCGCCAAGACCAAAAGGAGTCAGCGTATTGCCACCAAGTGGATTGTGCTCTGCTTTATCAAAGCGTAACTGCACCCGCAGTAAAACTTCAAATTGAAGCTCAAACTCTTCGGCCACTTGATTTAACCAGCGTACTTGATTGTGACTTTCAGCCACGAAAATACGTACGCCTTGTGTGGCAAAATGACGGATCTGCTTTAGCGATTTGGCAGGACCTGTGTTGAGCACGCGTTCAGGTGCGATCCCTTGAGATAACACCTGATCAAGCTCGCCGCTAGATGCCACATCAAAGTTAAACCCAGCGTTATCTAGGGTTTTAATGATATGTGATAACGGATTCGCTTTTACGGCATACCAAAGCTTAACGATTTGCTGATCAACTAAGGGCTTAACATGTGCACTTAGCTTATCTAAATCGTAGCAAAAGAATGGCGTATCTTGTTGCTGGATCAATGCCTCAGCTGCGGTTCGCTGTGACGTGCTCAACCAAGTCATTAGCGTAGAACCTCTTCCAGCGCCAGTGATGCATCACTTTGTTCATCACGGTATTTTACGATAAGTGCGCATGACATACTTAGTCCTTGCTCGCGCGCCCACTCACTTGAGGCTGGACGAGAGCCTGGGATCACTATCGCGTTTTCAGGGATGGCTTCACCTTTGTCAAGCAAGCGCTCGTTCACGCAGTCATAGACAGGAATACTTGCTGAAAGGCGCACACCCGGTGCTAATACGGCACCGCGTTTAACAACAACCCCTTCAACCAATACACAGCCTGCACCAATAAAGGCATCGTCCTCAACAACAACAGGGCTTGCTCCAACTGGTTCTAATACACCACCCACTTGCACCGCTGCGCTAAGGTGGACATTTTTACCAATTTGCGCGCAAGAACCAACCAACGCATGACTATCTACCATAGTACCTGAATCAATATAGGCACCAATGTTGACATAAGCCGGTGGCATAATGATTGTGCCCGCTGCGACGTAAGCGCCACGTCTTACACTGCTTCCGCCAGGAACCATACGAACGCCATCTTGGGCAGCAAATCCGCGTGGTGCTAAGTTGTCTTTATCAACAAATCCACCTGGGAATTCTGTATTTACGCCATTTCTAAATGCCTCAAGGATCCCGTGTTTTACTTCTACGTTAGCATGCCAATGGCCTTGCTCATCCTGTGTTGCCGCACGTACTGTGCCATTTTCTAAATCGTTTAGTAGGGTTAACCAGCTCATGTTTACTGCCTTAATTCCAAGATAAAATAGTTTCGTTCGCGCGAGTGATCGCATCGGTATGGGTGAGTTCCAAATGTGTCAGTGGCGGGCGCAAGTTTGGACTTGTGAGCTTCCCTTGCAAGTGCATTAACACTTTGACTGGTATGGGATTTGCCACTGCAAATAAGCTATTTGCAGCTTCTGACCAAGTGGTAAATAAATTAGGAGAGGTGCCGCTTAACGAGCGCCTTACAAATTCTGCGGTTTGCTGTGGCCATGCGTTTGCTGCAACAGACACCAGACCCGTTGCACCTGCTTGTGCAAAGTAGGGCATAAGGCCATCGTCGCCGCTATAGATGGCGACATCAGGCGCTGCCTGACGAAATGCTTCAAAGGTGGCAATATCACCACTGGCTTCTTTTAGTGCCCACAGATTAGGGTGGCAAGCTAGTTCGCCGAGTAGGTCAGGGGCGATAGCAACGGCACTGCGACCAGGTACATTGTAGAGCATGCAAGGGTTATGGCTCTCATCGAGTAGCGTACTAAACCAATGCGCCAGACCAACTTTGCCGGGCTTTGCGTAGATTGGTGAGCCAAGTAAGAGCGCATGAATGGGCTGCGAATTACAAAAGCGCACCCATTGTGTTTGCTGCTCAAGATTACTGCCGCCAACGGCAACCATAAGTGGTACGCTTGGGGCGAGCTGGCAAACAAACTCAACGATTTGTTGCTGTTCTTGTTGGGTAAGCGCAAGGCCTTCGCCGGTACTGCCTAGTAAAAGAATACCGTTACGAGCTTGCTCTTGATCGCGTACAAGCGTCGTTAATGCGTTAAAATCAACCTGATTTTCAGCATCAAAAGGCGTTACTAAGGCCGTCCACAACGGATAGTCAGATAAGTTGAATTGTGATTTCATCTCTACCGAACTTAAATCATGTTCGGAGTTAGGAGGGTGTCCAAACTTCGAACTGTTAAAATTCGAAGAGCAATGGACTTAAAAAGGATAAGGCAGCCAATGGCCTTATTTTTCTAAGACCAGAAGCTCTCCACCAAGTATGTTGGTGACAGTCGCTGGGATTCAGCCCAGTCGCCCGAAATGAGTATTAGCAAACAATAACTCAATTTCTCGGCGTATATTCCCCTCACTAAGCTGCAACGGAGTTTGCTCTCCTTCACTTAGTTACCTGAATAACGCACCTCTTCCAGCCCTCAATTTGACGCCGTGGCATCAAACTATCTAAATAGGGTGAACGCGCATTGAAACATTTTGGCCGTCTAGGTGTCAAGCATCGGACTGTAAATAATGCGATTGTTAACTACACTTAACATTGCAGCTGAGACAATGCTATGAGATGAAAAACAAAAATATGTCGCTAATAAGTAAAGTTAAAAATCGTTATATCGGGGCATTACTTGCTATGGCTATATTGTTGTCGATGGCGATGGGGGTTATGCAATATCTACTGTATCAGCAGAGCCTAGATGCACACGTAATTAATATTGCGGGTATGCAGCGGATGTTGTCCCAACGTATCGCGCTATATAGTGCGCAAGACAATCAACGAGATAGTGAAGCGCTACGTCAAGCCATTGATAAGTTTGAAAGTAATCATGAGTTTTTAACTAAAACAGAAAGTAGTGGAGAGGCTATTTATCTGAATGAGGCGCTTACAGCGCTTTACTACCAAGGGCCGGTGCAGTTGGATTTGCAAAGTACTACTTTTGTCACTTTATCAAGGTCTCGGTTACAGCAATCCACTCCTCAATTAATGGAGCAAATCTTTACTGCGTCTCAGCATATACTCCCAAACCTGAATGATGCCGTTTCACTATTCGAGCAGCATGCGCGAAGTAAAACAGAGATGGTGAGGAAAATAGAATTGTTAATCTGGCTACTTGGACTGTTGCTACTGTTTATAGAAGCGAAACTTGTATTTCGCCCAATGGCGCGAGAAATTGCTGAAGCACTCGATAAATTAGAGGCGGCAAGAAAGCTTGCTGACGATGCATTACACTCAAAATCACGATTTTTAGCGCGCGTTAGTCACGAGCTAAGAACACCATTGCAGGCCATTCAGGGGTATTTAGATGAATATCTGAGGAGCAAAGAAACGCAGCAATTACAGCATGTGAAAAGCGCAGCAAATCAATTGGATGTATTACTCTATTCGGTTCAAGACTTTAATAACCTTTCCGAGCAAGAAGTGGTTATTGAGCGTCATCAAGTCGCATTGCGAGAAGTAATAAAGTCAGCTTGTATCGCCTTTCAACTAACCGCACACAAGAAATCTCTCGCTTTTAATTTGGCATTGAGTAATGAGTTAGATGTGACTTGTTATTGTGATTGTAAGCGTGTTGGTTGGTTGATCAGTGAATTGGTTAATAATGCAATTAAATTTACTGAGCGTGGCAGCATTCAAGTATTTGCGGATTTGGTTATAGATGAAGATACACCATATTTAGAATTTGTCGTTGAAGATACTGGGCCTGGGTTCGACTATCAGCAGTTACGAGAAGCTGTGCATAGCGAGCATTTTCAAGGCACGCAGTTAGGGCTGAAGCGTTGCCAATTACTCACCTCAGCGCTTGGAGGACGATTAGATTTTAGTGCAAGGGAGCCAATCGGTACAAGAGCAATCCTGAGAGTCCCTATTGAAATTGACAATCAACAGGTACCGGCTCATACAATGGAGCAGGTGTCGGCTCGCATTTTACTGGTGGAAGATAATTTACTAAATGCACGCGTGATTGAAAAAATGCTTCAGCCCATAGCAAAATTGGTAACGCATGTCGAACATGGTGAAGGTGCCCTTGAAGTATATGAGGTGGGTAAGTTTGATATCGTGCTAATGGATTTGAATATGCCTGTGATGGATGGCTTTGAAGCCACTGAGCGTTTGAGAAAGCTAGATCCAGCTGTGCCTATTTTGGTCGTGACCGCAAATACCAATGCGGAGGATCTGGATAAGGTCTACGCACTTGGCGCAACGGCTCATTTGTATAAGCCGTTGCAACCGGATGTGCTGCATAGCAAAGTGGCGCTATTACTGAATAAGTGTGGAGACTTAGTCTCGTCTTAAACGAATATTTCCAACTCCGACTTCTGCATCGATGGAATACTGGCCTTGACCACGATAGTCTGTTGTCGAGCCAACCATACTCTTTTCGGAAGTTTCTACGTTGCCAAAACCTGACATTGCCGTTTTACCAACACCTGAATCTAAAGACACTTTTTTGAAATCGGTGGTGGTAGTCTCAATTTTAATTTTTCCTACGCCTACCTCTAAATCAGCAGAGTTATTAAGATCTTGAATATCAATTTTGCCAACACCAACCTCAACATCTAAAGCCAAATTAACAGGCACCTTAACTTGCCAAGATAGTTCATAATCATCCGAATTGATCTCAAGTGATAATTTATCCCCTGATGTGTTGCTGTTTAGGGTGGCCTCACTCACATCTGGCTTACCAAACCAACTGTCTGACTCTTTCGGTTCAACCAAAATTTCGACCTCTATGGTGTCGCCGTTGTAAGTTTGTAGGTCGATTTTACCTACGGCAATATCCACTTCTAACTCGGCTAGGCTATTGCTTGAGAATGATGCTGTAATGGTTTTTGAATCTTCTGCTTGTGCAGTCATTGCCGCTGCACTTAATGCTAAAACTAACGCTACCTTTTTCATTACTTTTTACCTTCAACGAGAGTGTTTGAAAGGTAAGTCGCACATAAAAATGAAAAGGTTTAAAAAGATTTTTATTTTTTTAGGGCGTGTTAATGGAAGTATCTGTTTAACACGCCTACAAAGTAAACTGCTTACCTCTTGGCAAGATAGCGCTGAGTGTTATAGTCGGGTGACTGAATAACCATTGTTTTTAAGCTGCTCAACAAGGCCATATTTTTCAACAAGATGTAATGCACCAACGGCAATAAACGTTGATTCATTGGGGAGCTGCTTTTTAAGCATTTTCACCCAGTTATTATTGCGTTCAATGATCATCAATTGCTCGGCTAGTTTGCCATATTTATCATCCGAAAAACTTACCTGATAGTAATGCGATAATTTCTCTAAATCGCCGCTTCGCCATGCGGAAACTAAATCCAAGAAGTAGGTGTTCAAATCAGACATCTGTGCAAATGTTTCCTTGAGCATAGCGTCACTATGAATACTCAGCTGACTGAACATTTCAAGCTGATATTCTAAGGTTTCAAATTCACCAATTGGGATCTTCTTTTCGTTTGCGTAGGCAATTACTTGTTTATCGATGCCATTGGTATCGGTAAATCCAAGCTTTTGATATTCCAGTTGTAGCATAGTTATCATCACGGCCCATGGCGCATAGCGTTCAAATAAGGCGATATCTATCTGCTTTTTGGAAAAGTAGTCTTGTAGCTTCTGATAGACTTCTGCAGAGAGCTGATCTTTTAGTGTTTGGTTGTTTTTTAACAGCATAAATGGCATGGAGCGCTGTTGGATCGCAAATGGAGAAAGCGCCTCTAAGTTCACTTCAACCATGACTTTATCACTACTCGCAATGGCGCTTTTTACCTTGGCTGGTAAACCATGCATTTGTTCGTCACCGACGTGGACGGTACCAAATAAGTACGACGTTTTGTTGTCCTTTTCTACTTTCCACAGGCCAACTTCTGCGTTGGCGAGATTACTGAAAAGGCTTAAGCAAAGATAAATAAATAACAATGGTGAAAATACTTTAACCATAGTAATGATCCCTGTTGGTTTTAAAGGGTCAGTCTGCGATATCGAAATGTGAATGTCACTAAAAAATGAAGTGCGCTTAGGCGGTAGAAAAAATTTCATATGGGCAAATCGGGAAAGTAAATTTTTCGTTATATCGAAACTGAACCAATAGAAAATTCGCATTTTAAAATGTGTGGTTTTTTTAATTCTTTAGTTTGTGGTTTTTTGGTTTTTTTATGCGTTAAACTCGGATTTTTAATTTTAAATAGCATAGTTTTTTGTGTTGACTTCAGTGTGCAAGGCGCGGTATTAATAGAAAAAGAGGCAGCACAGTGCTTACACTGAATGATTGCCAAGTTTAAATTTACGGAATTCAAGCAATGTTACTAACAGCAACTCTACTAGTCGTGATTATCAACGTGGTGATTATTATTACCGCGGGGGCTAGTTAGTGCTGTAAGAAAAGTATCAGCATAAACGCCCCCCGCACCAAAAGGTTCGGGGGGCGTTTTCGTTTTAGGGCATAAAAAAGGCAACTGAGAGCAGATCATGAGCAATTCAACAACCGGCGCACAACTTGTTATCAAGGTGCTAGAAGAGCAAGGCGTTAAACACGTATTTGGTTATCCTGGTGGTGCCATCATGCCCATTTATGACGCTTTGTATGGCGCGCCAGTTAAGCACTACTTGACTCGCCATGAGCAAGGTGCTGGCTTTGCTGCTGTTGGGTATGCTCGCAGTACAGGTAAGCTTGGAGTTTGTTTCGCCACTTCTGGACCCGGCGCGACGAATCTTATCACCGCACTTGCTGATGCCATGATGGATTCAGTTCCGTTACTGGCTATCACGGGGCAAGTGCCGACCGCTGCTATCGGTTCGGATGCCTTTCAAGAGGTGGATGTGTTGGGCATGTCTTTGTCATGTACTAAGCACAGCTACATGGTTGAGCGAGCGGAAGACTTGGCTGAAGTATTACAAGAAGCCATGTACTTAGCGCAGTCTGGTCGGCCCGGTCCGGTGTTGGTCGATATTCCCAAAGATATCCAGTTAGCTAAAGTACCTTTTCATCCTTTTGCTGCGCCACAAGACGAACAGCCGAAGGTTTCACAAACTGAAGTAGCAAAAGCCAATCAATTATTATGTGACGCTAAACGACCTGTTGCCTACATTGGCGGTGGCGTGCAAAGCGCTGATGCGCAGTCACAGCTGATGCAATTTTTAGAAAAGACCCATATGCCGGCCGTATCGACGCTAAAAGCTTTGGGCAGCGTAACGCCGGATTATGATTATGACTTAGGAATGCTAGGTATGCACGGTACTCAAGCGGCTAATTTGGCGGTTCAGCAATGCGACTTATTGGTATGTATCGGGGCACGGTTTGACGACCGTGTAACGGGGAATTTGGCAAAGTTTGCTGCAGGGGCAAAGGTGATCCATTTAGATATCGACCCTGCAGAAGTGGGTAAACGCAAACCCGCAGCGGCTTCGCTTATTGCAGACTTAAAACAGTCATTGCCACAACTTGAGTGTGTGGTTACGAATAGCGAATGGCTAGAGACTATCGAAGCACTGAAACGTCAACATGCGTGGCGCTATGACTATCCTGGCGAAAAAGTATTTGCACCGTATTTGTTAAATCAACTTAGTCAAAAGCTACCCAATACAGCGGTAGTTTGCTGCGATGTAGGCCAACATCAAATGTGGGTAGCGCAGCACATGAAATTCAGTCATCCAAGCAATCACTTAAGTAGTGGCGGTGCAGGCACGATGGGATTTGGCTTACCAGCTGCAATTGGTGCACAGATAGCACGTCCAGATAACACGGTGATCACGGTATCTGGCGATGGCTCCATCATGATGAATATTCAAGAGTTGGCAACCATCCGCCGTAATAACCTGCCCGTTAAGATATTGATATTAGACAATCAAAGGCTGGGTATGGTGAGGCAGTGGCAGCAACTCTTTTTTGACGGTCGTTACAGTGAAACCGACCTATCAGACAATCCTGATTTTGTCTCATTGGCTGCCGTGTTCGGTATTCCTGGACAGACAATTACTCATGCAAACCAAGTAGATGATGCCGTTGACGCCATAGTGAATGCGCAAGGGCCCTATATTTTACATGCTTGTATCGACGATAAAGAAAACGTATGGCCGCTTGTTCCACCTGGTGCTGCCAATGATGAAATGATGACGGAGAGCCTTTCATGAAACACCATTTAACCGTTGCAGTAAAACAACAGAGCATCGCAGTGGAGCGCTTTTTACGCGTAGCCAGACATCGCGGATTTCGCTTAACGAATTTGGAATTACAAGGTCAAGATGACTTATTCCACGTCAAAATGACGGTAGATAGTGACAAACCTATCTATTTATTAACCTCACAACTGAGTAAGCTAGTAGAAGTGCAAGCGGTTGACTTGCATACACTGCAGAAACAGGCAATTTAGAAGAATTAAGGTAGTTAACAATGACACAAACATCAGAAGTAATTTGGCATAACGGTGAAATGGTTCCTTATTTTCAAGCGACCACCCATGTGCTTAGTCATGCTTTACATTATGGCAGCTCAGTTTTTGAAGGGATCCGTGCTTACGATACGCCAAATGGTCCAGCTGTTTTCCGCTTAACCGATCATATTCAGCGCCTCTTTGATTCCGCGAAGATCTACCGTATGGAAATTCCTTTTACCCAAGAGGAAGTAATTGCGGCATGTAAAGAGACAATCCGTGCAAATGACTTTACCAATGCTTACCTTCGTCCATTTGCATTTTTAGGTCATGTCGGCCTTGGTTTAAATCCGAAATCGCACCGTGCAGATATGACTGTTGCTGCGATGGAATGGGGTGCGTACCTTGGTGAAGAAGGCTTAGCGCAAGGTGTTGATGTGTGTGTTTCTTCTTGGAGCCGCCTTGCACCAAACACCATGCCTACAGCGGCTAAAGCGGGTGGTAACTATTTATCTTCACAGCTTATTTCAGGTGAGGCGAAGCGTAATGGTTATGTTGAAGGGATCGCGCTTGATGTTAATGGTTATCTGAGCGAAGGTGCTGGTGAGAACTTATTTGTTGTGAAAAAAGGCGTGCTTTACACCCCGCCTACCACAGCTTGTATTCTACCAGGTCTTACGCGTGACACTATCATCCATTTGGCGAAAAAACGCGGTTATGAAGTACGTGAAGAGCCGATCGCTCGCGAAGCGCTTTATCTTGCTGATGAGTTCTTTATGGTTGGTACCGCAGCGGAAGTAGTACCTGTTCGCAGCGTAGATAAAATTACGGTTGGTAATGGTGGTAGAGGTCCAATTACGGAAGAGTTACAGCAGGCCTATTTCGATTTGGTTAAAGGTCAAGCTGATGATGAAAATGGCTGGTTAGAGTACGTAAACGAATAATTTTATTGGTATCGGGGCCAAGCGGCCCGAACAAAAAAGTATTGTAAATTGTGGGAATGAGGAGCTCGGCATAACCGAGAAAAAGGTGAAACATGGCTAAATTACGGAGCAAGACAACTACTGAGGGCAGACAACGCGCGGGTGCTCGTGCATTGTGGCGAGCAACGGGAATGACGGACAGTGATTTCCATAAACCGATCGTTGCGGTCGTGAATTCATATACCCAATTTGTTCCGGGTCATGTTCACCTCAATCAACTTAGCGCATTGATGGCTGATGCGATAACAGAAGCAGGCGGCGTACCTCGCGAATTTAATACTATTGCTATTGATGATGGTATCGCCATGGGTCACGGCGGCATGCTTTACTCGCTTCCGTCTCGAGACTTAATTGCTGATTCGGTAGAGTACATGGTTAACGCTCATTGTGCCGATGCTATGGTCTGTATTTCTAACTGCGACAAGATCACCCCTGGTATGCTACTTGCGGCACTGCGGTTGAATATTCCGGTGATCTTTGTTTCCGGCGGCCCGATGGAAGCGGGAAAAACTCGTTTAGCGGATATCGATCTAAAATTGGATCTTGTCGATGCCATGGTAAAAGGCGCAGATCCGACGGTGAGTGATGAAGACTCTGAGCAAGTTGAGCGCTCTGCTTGTCCTACTTGTGGTTCGTGTTCAGGCATGTTTACTGCCAACTCCATGAACTGTCTTTTAGAAGCGCTGGGCTTAGCGTTACCTGGTAATGGTACGACACTAGCGACACACAAAGACCGCCAACAGCTTTATTTGGGCGCAGCAAATCGCATCATGGCTTTATGTGATGAGTACTATGGTAAAGACAACGAGCAAGTGCTGCCACGCAACATTGCTAACCAAGCCGCATTTATGAACGCCATGACATTAGATATCGCGATGGGCGGTTCATCCAATACCGTGCTGCATTTATTGGCGGCTGCGCAAGAAGGCTTTGTCGATTTTGATATGAATGACATAGACCGCTTATCTCGTAGCACACCCTTTTTGTGTAAAGTTGCTCCGGCAACACAACAGTATCACATTGAAGACGTTCACCGTGCTGGCGGCATTATGGCCATTCTCAACGAGCTGGCCAGAGGCGATAAATTGGACCTGTCGGTGGGGCATGTTGCTGGCGGAAATCTAGGTGAAGTTATTGCGCGTTGGAATGCCGCAGACAGTGATAACGAACGGGCACAAACTTTCTATCGCGCGGGACCTGCTGGGATCCGCACTACCCAAGCTATGAGCCAAGAGTATCGCTGGGATGAGCTTGATTTAGACCGTGAAGGCGGCTGTATTCGCTCTATCGAGCATGCCTTTAGGCAAGATGGCGGCCTTGCAGTATTAAAAGGTAACTTAGCGCCTGATGGTTGTATCGTGAAAAGTGCCGGGGTGGCCGATGAAATGCTGCGCTTTACGGGGCCCGCTGTAGTATTTGAATCTCAAGACGATGCCGTCGAGGGAATACTGGGTGGCCAAGTTAAGAAAGGTGATGTAGTGATCATTCGCTACGAAGGGCCTAAAGGTGGTCCGGGTATGCAAGAAATGCTGTATCCAACTAGCTATCTTAAATCGATGGGGCTAGATAAAGACTGCGCTTTACTTACCGATGGTCGTTTTTCCGGCGGTACTTCTGGACTTTCTATTGGCCATGCGTCTCCAGAGGCTGCCAGTGGTGGCAATTTGGCGCTGGTTGAAAACGGCGATGTTGTTGCCATCGACATCTATAACCGCAGCATTGACGTTAAATTGGATGACACCGAGTTGGCGCTGCGCCATGAAAAGCAACTCGCTCGTGGTAAAGAAGCGTACAAACCAGTTAACAGAGAACGTTATGTGAGTCCCGCACTAAAAGCCTATGCACTGTTAGCAACGAGTGCCGACAAAGGCGCGGTACGTGACTTACAAAAACTAGAGGAGTTAGGCTAGCGATGGTTTCCCAAGAGCTTGATTACTTTAGAGCCATTATTCAGGCGAATGTGGCACCGCTCGTTGAGGTAACGCAAGTGAATCAATTAGAGCAAATGTCCGCCCAGCTTGGTAACCAAATTTGGCTAAAAAGAGAAGATCAACAGCCGGTCTATTCTTTCAAATTGCGTGGTGCGTATAACAAGCTACGTCAGTTGCCGAAAGGAGCGCGGGTGTATACTGCTTCTGCGGGTAATCATGCTCAAGGGGTTGCACTAAGTGCAACGCATCTAGGTCAGCACGCCACCATTGTAATGCCTGTGACTACGCCAGAGATCAAGGTCAACGCGGTTCGTAAGCTCGGTGGTGAAGTGATCTTACACGGCCATCACTTCGATGCGGCAAAGCAGTACGCGCTAGATCTTTGTGCAGCGCAAAGTGGTGTTTTTGTCCCGCCGTTTGATGATAAAGATGTGATCATCGGCCAAGGTACGGTGGCGCGAGAGTTAATTCAGCAACTTGATGAACTAGATGTCGTATTTATTCCTGTAGGAGGTGGTGGTTTGCTTGCGGGAATGGCGGTGTATTTGAAGTCACTTCGCCCTGATATCCGTATTATTGGGGTCGAAGCTGAGGACAGTGCATGCCTTAAAGCCGCGCTTGAAGCGGGAGAACCCGTGGAGCTTGAGCGAGTCGGTGGCTTTGCGGACGGCGTGGCGGTAAAGCTTATTGGTACAGAAACTTTTCGATTAGCACAAAAGTTCTGCGACGAAGTCGTGACGGTTAATGCCGATGAAATTTGTGCGGCGGTTCAAGATATTTTTGTGGAGACGAGAGCAACTGCAGAGCCTTCCGGCGCGTTATCAACTGCGGGCTTGAAGAAGTGGCTCGCGCAAACGGGCGAAAAGGGGCTGAGTGTTGCGGCTATCTTGTCAGGCGCTAATTTAAACTTCGATCGGTTGAGGTATATCGCCGAAAGAACGGCGCTAGGTGCTAAACATGAAGCATTGCTCGGGGTGACTATTCCTGAAGAAAAAGGCAGCTTTAAGCGTTTTTGTCACTCTCTTGGTGGTCGAGCGATCACTGAGTTTAACTATCGCTATGCTGGTTGTGGCGAAGCGCAAATTTTTGTTGGTGTTGGGCTTAGAAATGGCCAGCAAGAGCTAACTGAGTTAACCGCTTCGTTGCATCAAAACGGCTACCTGTTTGATGACTTATCAGATAACGAATTGGCAAAGTTACATGTGCGATATATGGTAGGCGGCAAACCGCCGAGCGTCATGAATGAACGTTTATTGCGGTTTGAATTTCCTGAATATCCAGGCGCATTAGCGCGCTTTTTAGACATGCTCGGCTGTAATTGGAATATTACTTTATTTCATTATCGCAATCACGGCGCGGCACAAGGCAATGTGTTAGCCGCTTTTGAAGTAGAGCCCAGTGATTATGAGCGCTTTGATGAACATCTTGCAAAGTTAGCGTATCAATTTCAAGAAGAAACAGATAACCCGTGTTTTACACGCTTTTTGCATGGCGAGCAGTTAGCAAAGCAAAAGGCTGGATAATAAGTACTGAATTAGGTACATTGGCCATGAAAGTACCTAATTTTATCAGTGAATTACATGATTAGAAAAAGAACAAATAAGGACATCTTCATAACGTTAGTTGCAAGGCTTTTACTGCTTGCGGGCTTATATTTTGGTGCGAGCGCGCTTTGGCCAGATCTGTTTGAACACACACTTTTCTTGCCAATTGCGTTTGCAATAACAGTGATATCGGTCGTATTCCAAGGTGGTACAGGTACCAACAGACGCCCAGAGCAAATGTTATTAAAAGAGGGCGAGAAGTTAATGCTCATCTACGGGGCAAATAAAATTATGATGCCAATAGCGCAAGTTGAGTCTGTCGCTATTGATGATAATTACCTTGGGATCATCGAGAAGAATAATGGTAATGGCTATGACATTATGTGCAAAGGCAGCCAAGAGCAGATCTATCATCACCTTAAGAACATACTAGGTACACATATAGAGAATTGCAACGTACAGCTGCTTTGAACCCTAGTCAGTTAAAGTAGTACTTAACTCACTGTTATATTCAATACTTACCCAATCTTAATGGCAGCCTGAGCACCTTAAACTATAGTTAGCTATTATCAGTTGAAAAACGCAAGGATATGATGTTTAGGTACTATGTTGCGTTATTACTTTTATTTTTGAGCACTCAAATTGCAGCCCTTGAAAAAGTCACATTACAGTTAAAGTGGACGCATCAATTTCAGTTTGCTGGTTACTATATGGCAAAGGAAAAAGGGTTTTATCATAGGGAAGGGTTAGACGTTCATATTCTTCCTGCCGATCCCAATAATCCTAACGTTGATTTTCGTGTGTTATATGGTCAAGCTCAGTTTGGTGTGTTTCACTCAGGCCTCTTAAAACAAAGACTCAATGGTAAACCCTTTGTGGCGCTTGCTGCGATACTACAGTCTTCTCCTTATTGTTGGATGGTAAGAGCCGACAGTGATATTTATGTTCCTCGTGATTTTCAGGGGAAACGCCTCAGTCATTTAGGACACACAGAAAACGGTGAGTTGCTCATGATGTTGCAACGTGCCGGCGTCAATACACAAAATATGCGCTTGTATTCAGGCAATGAGCCACTGAAAGACTTTATCGCTGGTAAATTTGATGCGATGCAAGTTTATAGCACCAATGAGCCTTATGCAGTACAGCAAAGCGGTCTATCAACCCGTGAAATTTGCCCAAAGCAGTTTGGTTTAAACGTTTATGCTGACGTGCTCTTTACTACGGAAAGCGTACTAGAAAACCGCCCTGAGCTTGTTAAACGCTTTCGTCGTGCGAGCCTTAAAGGTTGGCGATACGCTATGTTACATCTAGAAGAAACCTTAGCGATAACGAAGCAGCAATACGCTACCCAAAAATCCTTGGAACAGCTCGCATTTGAGGCAGAGAAGTTAAGGGAGTTCATAAAGGTGGCTAATATTCCAATTGGAACAATGTCAACGGCAAAATGGCAATGGATAGCACAGCTATATCACTTAGATGTGAGTCAGTTTCATGAACACAAAGCGCGCTTTATTTATTCAGAAGTGAAGAATGAACAACCTAAGTTATCTTGGGTGTTGATTATTGCAGCGATTTTGACATTGGTTTGTATTCCAATGTATATCCACTTAATTTTTTCTCGTAAATATCATCAACAATTACGCTAGAATAAGGGTATTGTTTCCCTGACAACCGTGGCCATTGTGGAACCGAGCAAACGCTTTCAACTTCTAGATAAATTATTATTCGATACCCGACAATATTGGCAAGTCGTTGCTTTTGAGCATCTCACTATTCCTTGGCCACAACTACAATCTGAATTACTGCGATTAAGCGACGATGCAGTATCAACATTAGACAGTGACACTGATGCCCTTCTTACTTTTTTTAGTCGCTATATTCCCGAACTTGAACAACTTACGGTCTTAAGTGCTTTACCGCAAAAAGTGGGCCGTAGAGATGAGTTACCGTTTTGGCTGAGCAATGGCATAAAGGGACGTAAATTACAGCAACTTCAAGACTTTGTTGCCGCAGTAAACGAAACTAAAGCATCGGTACTAGAGTGGTGCGCAGGTAAAGGTCATTTAGGCCGATTGCTTTCTTATCATGGCGCGCCTGAAGTGAACAGTATTGAGCTTCAAGCAGATCTGTGTCGACAAGGAGAGGAAAGTGCGAAGCGGCAAAATCTAAACTTGCATTTTCATTGTGCCGACGTGCTGAAAGATGACATACATCACCACTTCGTTGAAAACCGCCATGGTATTGCCCTGCATGCATGTGGTGAATTACATCGTGTATTTATGCACCAAGCAGTGGCGAATGGCATGAAAAAGCTATCGCTCTCTCCATGCTGCTATCACTTATTTACACCACCTGATTATCAAGCCATGAGTGTTGAAGCACAGCAGAGTCAGCTCAACTTATCTCATCACGATATGAAGTTAGCGCTGCAAGAGACAGTTACAGCACCCGGGAGAGTGGCACAAGTACGTAAAAAAGAGGTGAGTTGGCGCTTAGGGTTTGATGCGCTGCGCAGAGAACTTACCGCAGATAAACATTACGTGAGTGTGCCTTCGGTCAATAAGGCTATTTTTTCGGGGTCGTTTAGTGAATTCTGTTATTGGGCAGCTGAGCAGAAGCAGTTCGTCCTACCTGATGGAATTGATTTTGACCAATATGAACGTATTGGGCGTGAACGAAAGCAAGTAACGGACAGAATTGAGCTAGTACGACACGTGTTTCGTCGTGCGATTGAGATCTGGTTGGTCCTGGATAGGGTTTTATATCTGCAAGCAGCTGGGTATGATGTCACCCTTAGTACTTTTTGCGAAAAGTCACTCACCCCAAGGAATATTTTGATACAGGCTGAACGTCAGTCGGAGAACCATTAATGTGTAATATGAGCCCAAGTCCACTGAGTCACTTACTCGATAATAATAAACAGTGGGCAGATCGCACCAATGCCAGTGATCCTGAGTTTTTCAAAAAACTGTCGCAACAACAGAATCCAGATTATCTATGGATCGGCTGCTCTGACTCTCGTGTGCCTGCCAACGAGATTGTTGACTTAATGCCTGGAGAATTGTTTGTTCACCGCAATGTTGCCAATGTCGTGGTGCATACTGATCACAACTGTTTGTCGGTCATGCAGTATGCGGTTGAGGTGCTCAAAGTAGATCACATTATGGTGGTCGGTCACTACGGTTGCGGTGGAGTGCAAGCGGTGCTCGATAATGCTAAGTTTGGCCTTATCGATAACTGGCTGCGTCATGTCGCTGATGTGAAAGAGAAACACCAAGCGATTATTGAACAAGTGAGCAAAGAAAAGCAGTGTGCGGCGCTTTGCGAGTTAAATGTGATAGAACAGGTGCGTAACGTGTGTCAGAGCAATATCGTTCAAGATGCTTGGCAGCGAGGTCAAGCTTTGACGGTACACGGGTGGGTTTATGGCCTTGCTGATGGCCTCTTAAATGAGGTGGTGAACGCCGTAGAAAATATGGAGCAACTGTCGCTTTGCTATGAAAAGTCTCTGCTTGGTGTCAACCAGCGCTATTGCTAGGGTCAACAGAGTTTAGAGATTGCGTGCGCCACAAGCGCACGCTTTACTATCCGAAGCTGTGGTTGCTTATTTCTGCGAGTCGGATGCTTGGCTGGCAAGTTGTGCTTCTAACTGCGCCACTTTTTCTTCAAGTTCAACCAATTTTTCACGCGTGCGGATCAGCACTTTGCTTTGAATATCAAACTCTTCTCTGCTAACAAAATCCATTTCTGATAATTTGCTCTGGATCGCCTGTTTCGTTCTTGCTTCAAATGTTTCAGCAAGATTTTTTACGCCCTGTGGCATGTTACTGGAAATTTGCTTAGCAATTTCTTCAATTTTGGCTGGATTAATCATCTTCTTACCTTAGCTTGCGAGTCAGTATACAAAGTCCATCTTACCTTATGCGCCGCAGACGGAAAAGGTTCGCTTCATAGTTTTACATGGATACGATAAACTAGGGCCTGTTTATAAGAATTCCTCAACCCCTCAGCACTGACAGTTGTAGCCAACATTGTGCCAAGCGAGAAGATAACCGGATTAGTTGCATGAAGCTCAACCCAAAACAAGACGAAGCGGTAAAATATATCAGTGGTCCATGCCTTGTATTGGCAGGTGCGGGCTCAGGTAAAACCCGGGTTATTACCAATAAAATTGCCTACCTAGTGCAGCAGTGTGAATACAAAGCAAAGAATATCGCAGCGGTCACCTTTACCAACAAAGCGGCGAAAGAAATGCGTGAACGTGTGGCACAAACTTTGGGCAAGCAAGAAGCTAAGGGTTTGTGGGTGTCGACATTCCATACATTAGGGCTGGAAATCATTAAAAAAGAGGTCAAGACCTTAGGGTATAAACCTGGCTTTTCCTTGTTTGATGATCAAGACACGAATCAGTTGTTAAGTGAACTCACTGAAAAAGAGCTTGAGCGTGATAAAGACTTACTCAATTTGCTGAAAATGCAGATTGGTAACTGGAAGAACGAGCTTATTTTGCCTGAGCGTGCTATTCGAGAAGCGCGAGAGCCACAAAAAGCGCTATTCGCTCAGCTTTATGCGCGTTATCAAACACAGCTGCGTGCTTACAATGCCCTAGACTTTGACGATCTTATTATGATCCCAACTTTGCTTTTGAATCAGTCAGTTGATGTGAGAGAGCGCTGGCAGCAACGTTTCCGCTATTTGCTGGTGGATGAGTATCAAGATACCAATACCAGCCAGTACCAGTTAGTGAAATTGCTGGTAGGTGAGCGCGCACGTTTTACTGTGGTTGGTGACGATGATCAGTCTATCTATTCATGGCGTGGCGCTAAACCGCAAAACTTAGTGCTACTGAGCAAAGACTTTCCAGGCCTAAGACTTATCAAGTTGGAGCAAAACTATCGTAGCGCAGGGCGGATCCTAAAGGCTGCGAATATCCTTATCGCCAACAATCCCCATGAATTTGATAAACAGCTGTTTAGTGAACTGGGGTATGGCGATCCGATCCGTGTGATAGCGACTCGTGATGAAGAACATGAAGCGGAGCGTGTGGTCGCCGAGATCATTTCACACAAGTTTATGAAACGTACCAGCTATCGCGACTATGCATTGCTCTATCGTGGAAATCACCAAGCTAGAGTGTTTGAAAAAGCACTCATGACCAACCGTATTCCATACAAAATTAGTGGCGGTATGTCGTTCTTTGCACGCAGTGAAATCAAAGACATCATGGCTTATTTGCGGTTCTTAGTGAATCAAGATGATGACAACGCATTTTTACGTATCGTCAATACCCCACGACGCGAGATTGGTCCGGTAACATTAGAAAAGCTAGGAAGCTTTGCCAACGAGCGTCATATTAGTCTATTTGCGGCGTGTTTTGAGTCAGAGCTTGCGGACCGTTTGGCGGGTCGTGGCTTAAATGCATTGATGGGATTTGCGCGCTGGGTGGTTGAGCTTTCCGACCGAGCAACCCGCGGAGATACCTTGGAAGCGGTAAAAGATATGATCCGTGAAATTAATTACGAAGCGTATCTTTACGAGTCATCTCCCAGCGCTAAAGCGGCGGAAATGCGGATGAAAAACGTATCAGAACTATACCGTTGGATAAGTGATATGCTCACGGGAGATGCTGATAACCCCGCCATGACACTGCCAGAAGTGGTAAGCAAACTCACATTAAGAGATATGCTTGAGCGCAATGAAGAGGAAGATGACTCAGATGCAGTGCAGTTATTAACGCTGCATGCGTCCAAAGGTCTTGAATATCCACACGTATTTATGGTGGGGATGGAAGAAGGGTTACTACCCCACCAAACGAGTATTGACGAAGATAATGTCGAAGAGGAAAGGCGTTTGGCCTATGTTGGTATAACTCGCGCTCAGCAAACCCTAACATTGACTTATACCAAAAGTCGTCGTCAATTTGGTGAGCAAATCACCCCAGAGCTGAGTCGCTTTGTACAAGAATTGCCGCAAGATGATTTACAAATTGAAGGGAAAAAGCCTGTAGCGACACAGGCAGAACGAATGGAAAAAGGTAAATCTAACGTTGCGAATTTACGGGCAATGCTAAGACGGGACTGATTCGTTATCAAAATTTTGGATAAAGGCTACACGTTCGTTGCCCTTATCCAACATTTGCTGTTTGCCAAAAAATAGCTGCAAGCCATGCTTTTCCAGTAAGCTTCTAAAGTTTAAAATCGCAGGACCTCGGGCGATGACCTTAATATTCTTCACTTTAGTAACGGCTAAAATACCTTGCAATTGAACCTCATAACTCGTTTGTTGTAAGACGCGTTTACTAAACGTCGAGCTTAATAAGACATAGGTAAAGTCAACTTGGCTGATCAGGGTTAGATCGCAGCGATCTTTACCAAAATTATTCAGTCCGATAGGGATCCCCATATCGGCCAAGGCTCTGAGATTTAATACTTGCTGACTAGAAGCAAAGCGAATTTCGCTCTCTTCGAAGAGTAAACAAAGTGTTTTGTCTTGCCGTTGTAGCTGCTGCTTTAACGCGTCAAAATGTGCACTTTCTAGTAACATTGCAGAACAACCAAATAGCATATCTTCATCGCGGTTACGTGCTATTTCTTGCGCTTTGTTTAGTAGATGCAATTCAATTTCAAGCAGCTGAGATTTTTCTGCGGCAAACTTTTTCAGAATATCAAAACTGGTGCTGCCTAATACTGGATGTTCGCCAAAGGCTTCCAAAAAGCCAATTGGCTGGGCGCTATCTGACCAGTTTACGATTTCCGTGCAGCGGAAGTGAGTAGGGAGCTTATCTAAGTGATGCTGTTCTTGTTGCTTCTGAGCGTTTGAGCTTGCGGTAAGTAATGGATGATAAAATTCATAGCGACCACGGCCAGCGTTTTTGGCATAGTACATTGCCGCATCGGCATCTCTGATAATTTCATCGGTGTTACGATACAGCTTATTACTATAGGTGATACCTATGCTGGCACCACTTTGCATGCATACTCCTTTCAAGCAGAAAGGTTGCTGCATGACTTTGATAATACGCTTGGCGACATCTTCCGCTTGCTGACGATCGGTTAGGTGATCAAGTAAGATCACGAACTCATCACCGGCAAGTCGTGCTAATAAATCGTGTTCACGAATACACTCTAAAAACGACTGAGCCACCCACACCAAAAACTGATCACCTGCTTGGTGACCTAATTCATCATTTATGTCTTTAAACTTATCTAAATCGATAAAGAGAACGGCAAAGTTATCTTCGGGGTAACGATGATGTTTTTGCAGCGTCTTTTCGAGCTGAGTTAAAAACAAACTACGGTTTGGTAGACCCGTGAGTGAATCATGATGGGCATCATGATAAAGCTGTTGCTCAATCTTTTTGCGCTCTTCCATCTGCATTTGTAGATGTAAATTGGCTTGCTGTAGCTCTTTGGTCTTCTCCGCAACTCGATGTTCTAACTGCTGGTGACTGATCTTAAGTGCTTGGTTCGCTAGGTGCGTTTGTAGTACAGAGGCAATCTGATTAGATACAAACGAGATCAGCTCAACATCATCATAATTAAATTCGTGTTTGTGCTCGTAAGCTTGGCATGCGATCAGACCGATGACGCCAGTAGCCGTTTTTAATGGTGCACCAAGCCAACTCGTTGCAGCAAGCTTGTGGTTATAGCCTGCAGGGCGCTCTACCGTGCCCTCTAGTGCTAAGGCTTTGGCACGGGTACTATCTATCAATTGGCTTTGCTCAGTACGAATGACCAGCTCACTATACCCTTTTGCAAATGGGCGAGGGTTGTAACTGGTTTTTTCATCAACGCTATACGGGAAGGTGAGCCAATTCGTCTCTTTATCGTAAAGCGCTATGTAGAGGTTGTCGGCAAAAGTAATAGAACGAATAATGTCGTGAACTTGTTGGTAAACATCGTCAATATCGGAGAACTGGGTTGCTAATTCAGAGATCTTGAATAAGATTTGCTGTCTTTCTAGCGCACGCTTACGGTTTTCTATTTCTTTATTAAGTGCTTCATTACTTTGCATTAGTGCCCGCGTGCGAATTTTCACTTCAGACTCTAGTAACTCACGCTTTTTAACGCGTTCAATCGCTGTGGCCAAATATAATGACATCACTTCAAGCAATTCAACTTGATGATCGCTATAGGATTGTTCCGCTTCGTAGCTTTGCGACACCATAACGCCAATGATTGCGCCATCGCGATAGATAGGTACACCTACCCAATGCTCTGCTTGACTACCCATTATCTTAAAATCGCCAGCATTGGCTCGCGATAGCATGTCGTCTTTGGTGAGGTAAACAGTTTCACCGGTTTTAAATACAAACCCAGTTACACCATCTTTGAAGTGATGTGCTTCATGAAGAGGGACAGAAATACCATCTTTCTCATCAACAAAATACGATAGCTCAAGCGCTTGAGTAAAGCGATTTTGCAGGACAACATAAAAGCTTTTGCTAGGTAAATATTGAGACAGAATATTGTGGATTGCGGGATACAACAAGGTAAGCTCAGCAACAGTACTAGCCTGTTCTGATAACTGAATTAGTGTGTATTGAAGTTGAGACTTTCTTTTATACTTTTTAAGTAAAGACTCTAATCTGGCGGTTCGCCGAGATAGTCTCCTAACCTGCTGTTGTGGCTCTTCCAATGACGAAACCAGTTCTTATTGTTGTTTAATTATTGAGCTTAATAGTTTCACTTTTAGCCGAAGCGGTCAAGTGTAAATTTCTCATTCCTGCTCGCTTTATAGAGCGATATCAAGCTAGGGTTAATCATGGCTTTTATGGCACTATATTGAGACGAAAATGCAGCGATAAACGCTGCACTGTCCAATAAGTCTTTTTACCCTAATATAGAGAAGTTGAAATATTTATTTGCTTGTCATGAAATCAATTGCTGCTGCAATCTCATCATCCGAGCAGTTCATACAAGTACCACGAGGAGGCATTGCATTGAAGCCATTGATCGCATGGTCTATTAATACGTCTTTACCTTTGGCAATGCGAGGCGCCCAATCGTCAGCTGTTTTTGGTGCACCTAGTGCGCCTGTGCCGTGACAAGCAAAACATGCTGCTTGATAAACCTGCTCACCTGAACGAGGTCCTGATGGCTCGGCTTCTGCAGCACTTTCAGCACCAGCTAAATATACTGAGCCGATAGGCTGAAGACGTTTCTTAATCGCTTCTTCAGTTAAAGAATTGTCGTATGGTTGCGCAACTGCGGCTGTTGATAGCAATAAAAGTGCTGCTGAAAGTTTTTTCATTTACCTTGCTCACTTCGTTTGAACGTGTTCAATCACGATAATGGATGACGGAATTATTGGGATTATAACGTCACCTGTTCATTTATAAAACGTAAACTTGAGTATAAATGGTTAAAACCATTAATTTATTGCGTTAGGGCAAGCTTTTTCGCCTAAATTTGCAATAACGTTAGGCCGAAATGTGAATCGATCGGCTCTAACGTTTTCCTTTACTATTACGAATGGGTAGGAGAAGCGATCGCTTTTATGCCATTTCGATTAGCTTCGTCACCGCCTTTTCGATACCTGTCGCGGCTTCAAGGATGGATGACGCCAGCATGTATGCCGGTGTACTAATCACTTTTTCATTATCATCAACGACGATCTCGGTCACTTCACAATCCACGTGCTTTGCACCAAGCGTATTAACTGCCGCTGCGGTATCAACATCATTACCTATGGTCGCGAGTGTACCCGGTGTATGGATATGGGCGATGAGTGCTGGTGCAATACATAAATAAGCAATAGGCTTTTGCTGATGATTGAACTCACGACATACGCGCTTTACGCTTTCAAGAATCGTAGAGTCTGCGCCTTTAAAAGCAAAATCGGAAAGGTTCTTTGCTACACCAAAACCTCCTGGTAATACCAAAGCATCGAATTCGTCAGCACTTAATGTTTCCAGATCTGCAATTTCTCCGCGTGCAATGCGGGCGGCTTCAACAAGAACATTACGACGTTCATCTTGTTCTTCACCGGTGATGTGATTGATCACATGGAATTGATCAATATTAGGTGCAAAGCACCGATAGCTTGCCCCTGCTTTTTCAAGATTGAGTAGTGTTAATACTGACTCGTGGATCTCGGCACCGTCGAATACACCACAGCCACTTAAAATTACCGCTACTTTTTTCATTCATTTCTCCCTTCAATGTCACATCATGCGCGCTATATGCATAAAAAGAATTATGCACGAATTAAAAAATTATAAAGGATCTTCTATGATCTTTGATCAATTGTGTTAGTATACTCCTCCGCTTGAGAAAATCAGGCTATTTTTTACTCACCTAGTTTGTTAAGCGTGACTAAAAAAATTCTTTATCCACAAAGCGGTAAAGATAATAACAATAAAAAAGGCACAAAAAACGCAAGTAAATCAAAGTTTTAATTTACACTCTGACTTTTAAAACAAAGTTCCGGAGCGATTTTTCGTGTTTGTCTACAAAGTTATCCACAGGTGCAGCACGATTTATCTAAATGATGAGATAACGCGAAACTCGTTTTATCTTGTGCCTTGTGGCATCCTTACATTCTACTCCACAAAAGACTAATTTAGGATCCAATATTTATGTCTCAGATCCCTCAAAATCCGTTGATCTTGGTTGATGGTTCTTCCTATTTATTTCGTGCTTATCATGCGCCACCACATTTAACAAATTCGAAAGGTGAAGCAACTGGTGCGATCTACGGTGTGATCAATATGCTTAAGAGTTTGCTTAAGCAATATCAACCAAGTCATATGGTAGTAGTCTTTGACGCTAAAGGGCCAACTTTCCGCAACGAAATGTATAGCGAGTATAAAGCGCATCGTCCGCCTATGCCGGATGATCTGAGAACGCAAATTGAGCCGATCCACGAAATAATTAAAGCAATGGGCCTGCCACTGGTAAGTATAAGTGGTGTCGAGGCCGATGACGTGATTGGTACATTCTCTAAAATAGCGTCAGAGCAAAGTCGCCATGTGCTAATCAGCACTGGTGATAAGGATATGGCGCAATTGGTCAATGAACATGTCACGTTGATCAACACAATGACGAATACGATCTTAGACCCTGAAGGGGTAGTGGATAAGTTTGGTATTGGTCCTGACTTGATCATCGACTATCTCGCGTTAATGGGAGATAAGGTCGATAATATTCCGGGCGTACCTGGCGTTGGTGAAAAAACGGCATTGGCGATGCTGCAGGGATTAGGCTCTATTGACTCGCTTTACGAAAACTTAGACAAAATTGCTGATTTAGGTTTTCGTGGCTCAAAAACCATGGCGAAAAAACTAGAGGAACACCAAGCGCAGCTAAAACTGTCGTATGAATTAGCCACCATTAAGCTGGATTGTGAAGTAGAGCAAGACTTAGAGCAATTTAAGATAGCTGAGATGGATAAAGATCGCTTAATCGAGCTATATGGTCAGTGTGAATTTAAGCGTTGGTTAGCTGAATTGCTGGATGGTCAGTCACAAGCTGATATCGTTGATGTGGAGGCTGAAGGGTCGGCGCCTGCGGCGGCGCAGGTCGACACCCAGTACGAGACCATTTTGACAAGAGCACAGCTTGATGACTGGGTAACTAAGTTAAAAGCAGCCCAGCTCATCGCTTTTGATACTGAAACCACCAGCGTTAACTATATGCAGGCGGATCTAGTTGGAATGAGCTTTGCGGTTGCACCGGGCGAAGCGGCTTACTTACCGATCAATCACGACTATGTGGGAGCACCTGAGCAGCTTTCTCAAGATATAGTGTTCGAGATCATGGCACCGCTACTTGCAGATCCTCAGCTCAAAAAAGTGGGTCAAAATTTAAAATATGATCAAAGTGTGCTTGCTCGTGCCGGGCTTGAACTGCAGGGGATCGCTTTTGATACCATGTTGGAGTCTTACGTATTTAACAGCGTAGGAACTCGCCACGATATGGACTCCTTGGCGCTAAAATATTTAGGCCATAAAACCATTAGCTTTGAAGACATCGCAGGCAAAGGTAAGAACCAACTGACCTTTAATCAAATTGAGCTAGAAAAGGCGGCACCTTATGCAGCGGAAGACGCAGACATTACGCTGAGATTGCATCAACATCTCTGGCCGTTAATTGAAAAAGAAAATCGCCTTAAGCAGGTATTTACAGAGATTGAATTACCGCTGCTGAGCGTACTTTCTCGCATTGAACGCACTGGTGTGCACATCGATGGCGATATGCTAGCGCAGCAAAGTATCGAGATTGAAAAACGCTTAGGTGAGCTTGAACAACAAGCCTTTGAAATTGCAGGTGAGGAGTTCAACCTGAGTTCAACAAAGCAACTACAAGCGATACTGTTCGACAAACTTGAGCTGCCAGTGATTAAGAAAACGCCAAAAGGCGCGCCTTCAACGGCCGAAGAAGTGCTACAAGAGTTGGCGCATGATTATCCACTGCCAAAACTTATTATTGAGCACCGTGGCTTGGCTAAGCTGAAATCAACCTATACCGACAAATTACCAAAATTGGTTAATGCGGATACCGGTCGCGTGCACACTTCTTATCATCAAGCCGTTACCGCAACGGGCCGTTTAAGCTCAAGTGATCCTAACTTGCAAAATATTCCGATCCGTAATGAAGCGGGACGTCGTATTCGTCAGGCATTTGTTGCCGACAATAATAAACAAATCGTTGCGGCGGATTACAGCCAAATCGAGCTTAGGATCATGGCACATTTGTCACAAGACAAAGGGTTGTTGAGTGCCTTTGCTGAAGGTAAAGATGTACACAGTGCGACGGCGTCTGAAGTGTTTTCCGTGCCGCTTGAGGAAGTGACTTCTGATATGCGCCGCAAAGCCAAAGCGGTTAACTTTGGTCTGATCTATGGCATGAGTGCGTTTGGTCTGTCACGTCAGTTAGATATTCCAAGAAATGAAGCGCAACATTATATGGATATGTACTTTGAACGCTTCCCTGGTGTATTAGAGTATATGGAGCGTACGCGTGAAGAGGCTGCTGATAAAGGGTATGTAGAAACCTTATTCGGTCGCCGCTTGTATCTTCCGGATATCAATGCGCGTAATGGCGCTCGCAGAAAAGCAGCAGAACGTGCAGCTATCAACGCTCCGATGCAGGGCACTGCGGCGGATATCATCAAAAAAGCGATGATTAAAGTGGATGAATGGCTACAAAGCTGTGATAGCAATGATATCCAGTTGCTCATGCAAGTGCACGATGAATTGGTGTTTGAAGTACACAGCGATAAAGTTGCTGAATACAGTGAAAAAATCTGTGAGTTGATGAGCGCTGCGGCAGTACTTGATGTACCGTTATTAGTTGAAGCTGACAGTGGTGACAACTGGGAACAAGCACACTAGTCGATATTAAAATCTACCCGAGTTGCACTATGCGTTTAGATTAGTGCAACTTCATTCATCTTTGTTTGCAAGTATACACTAGCAGCATAGCGTCTTAATTTTGTAGCTTCTGTTAATCCCTAGTAACAAAAAATAAATTAACGTTGAAAGTTTATCAAATTGGCTCAAGTTTTGCTTTTTGGTGTTTATTTCTGGACGTCTATTTGTTAGAGTTCGCGCCGTCCTCATCCTGTAGGACATCCTGTTGATGATGTATCTCTCGAAAGAGGATACAGTGTATTGATAGCTTCTCCCCAGATTGCTATAGCGGCTCGTAATTTTTACGGGCCGTCTTTTTCTTCTCTTATCAAAGATGATAGCAATTGATGTAATTCCCCAATCAATGTGAAGGTGAAATACCCTATTCTCTAAAAATTTTCGCCGTATTATTGGCAAAGTTTTATCGCCTAAAATTGATCATTTAATTAAGCGAATGGGTATAAATCACAAAATTTTTGCTTGGCTACTAAAGCTATTTTCCCGCTGTAAAATGATTACAATGAGCGTAAAAGTATTCCAACATAGCGACGAGTTTATGATTAAAGGTTTATTTAATTTGCACTGCGTTTTACACTGAGCGCTCAAATGCAATTCACTCTCATTTCATAAGGAAGTCGTCATGCTAAAGTACCTTCTTTTAGGTAGTGCACTTATTTCTTCTCAGGCGTTCGCTGCTTGGCAATTTAATCAACAACAAAGCGATGTTAGCTTTGTGTCTGTGAAACAGACTAGCGTTGCAGAAGTACATCATTTTAAAACGATAGATAGTACATTATCTGCTAAAGGCGAGCTTGAGGTTAATATTGACTTGGCAAGCGTTGAAACGATGATCCCGATCCGTAATGAACGCATGCAAAAGATGCTGTTCAATGTAGCGCAACACCCAAAGGCGAAAGTTAACGCTGATGTTTCTGAAGTGCTTGCTAAACTTAAAGCAGGTACACAAAAAATCAATGATGTAACAGCAACATTGACACTGCATGGTCAGATCCAAAAGATCAGCCTAGACTTATTGGTAACGAAAAGTGCTAATGGCTTGGTGGTTACACCGGTAAATGCATTTATTCTCGATTCTAAGCAGTTTGGGTTAGATAAGGGGATTGAAGCACTACGAGAAATTGCGGGCCTGAAGACTATCGCGACTAGCGTGCCTGTTAGCTTCAACTTGGTTTTCGATGAACAAAATTGATTCGTTAATCAAACAGTATGTTACGACTCATGCGCCGACCGAAAATTGGTCGGCGCCGTCGTGCGGTTTTTCTGACATAAAAATTGCTGCGGATGGTCGTTGGTTTCATCAAGGGCGTGAAATTAAACGGCAATCACTTGTTGCCTTGTTTGCTAGTGTTTTAACCTTTGATGGTCAACAGTATTGGTTAAAAACACCAGCAGAAAGTTGTGAGATTGAGGTGCTTGCTCATCCTTTTATTATCGAGCAATGGCGTTATTGTGATGAAGCATCGGCTTTGGAGTTATCACCTTGTATTATCGCGATAGATAATTTAGGCCGTGAGTGGCCCATTTGTGATGTGTTTCCACTAGCCCTTGAGCATGTTAATGGAGGAGATATTCCATTTCTCACACTCAATTATGGTTTAACCGCTAGAATTTCACGAAATGTCTATTATCAGTGGGCTGAATTGCTCGAGGAAGATGAAAAAGGTCTTTATCTGATGTCGGCAAAGACGCGCTTTTATCTTAGCTAAGCGCGCCCTACGTTTGATTATTCGCTCGCTTCTTCTTGAGCTTCTTTCACAAACGGACCTAAGTACCAATCATCCAGTTTCCACGCCAATTCGTTCAATCCGATACCTTTCAAAGAAGAAAACGCGTGAACGGTGATATCACCGTCTATTTCAGCTAGCGCTCGACGTACTTGTAGTACTTCTGCTTTGCGCTTACCTTGTTTTAGCTTATCGGCTTTGGTCAACAACGCTAATACCGGTATATTGCTGCCAGTCGCCCAGTTGATGAGATCCATATCGAGGTCTTTAAGAGGGTGACGAATATCCATTAATACCACAATCCCTTTAAGACATTTGCGGCGTTGTAAATATTCACCTAATGCTTTTTGCCATTTCTTTTTCATCTCTAATGGGACTTTCGCAAAGCCATAGCCAGGTAAATCAATCAAACGCTGATTTTCACCTAGAGAAAAAGTATTAATAAGCTGAGTCCGGCCAGGTGTTTTACTGGTGCGTGCCAGCTTTTGGTCTGTAAGCGTATTGAGCGCGCTCGACTTACCAGCGTTAGAACGACCCGCAAAAGCAACTTCAATTCCAGTGTCTGGTGGCAGTTTACTGATATCTGGGGCACTTGTGATAAATTGTGCCTGATTGTATTTAACGCGAGATTTTAGCACGCTGACTCCTAACTGATTAAACTTTCGCGGATGGAATTGCGTATTTTATAACAGTATGACGGAAACCAAAAGCATTGTGAGATTTGTTCTAAACGCCGCTTTTGTCGCTAATTGACCAAACCGTCGTCCCAATATTAATTAATCTAGGTCAAGTCCCTATAAATTATAAGCTTAATATGGGCAGAAAACGTGCCAGAGAAAGTAATATCGTGTAGAATGTAGAAATTGCAATGTCAATCTAAAGTGTATACCTATCAGTAGTCACTACTGAGCAAGGCGTATTTAGATGGATCGGTGCTGTTTGGCGTTATATTTGCTAAGTTTGCATGTATGATTCATCTGATTAACATAACAACCTAATTAGTACTGATTGGTATTATTTGCCCGAGCAATAAAGAGAGCGACTTTGTTCGCGAGGGTACAAATTACAGGGTCGGAAACAGAGAATTTACCATGAAAAAAATAGCATTAACTTTAACAATGTTGCTTGGTACGTTGTCAGCAAGCAACGCATCGGCATTCGATGGTGACGCGGAAGCAGGTAAAGCAAAGTCTGCAACGTGTGCAGCATGTCACGGTCCAGATGGCAATGCCCCTGTGACTATGTATCCTAAAATCGCAGGTCAGCATGCAGATTATATCTATAAGCAGCTACAAGAGTTTAAGCTAGGTATGACGTCTGGTGGTAAAGAAGGGCGTATGGATCCTGTGATGAGTGGTATGGCTATGCCGCTGTCAGATCAAGATATGAAAGATTTAGCTGTATATTTCTCTTCTTTACCTATGTCTGCGGGTTCAACGCCTGAAGATGTTGTTGCTTTAGGTCAAAAGCTATACAAAGCGGGTGATGCTGAGCGTGGTATTCCAGCTTGTGCTGCGTGTCACGGTCCTCGTGGTAATGGTACTTCTTTAGCTAAGTTCCCGAAAGTGTCATTCCAGCACCCTGAGTACATCAAATCACAGCTTGAGAAGTTCCGTGATGGCACTCGTAACAATGACATGAATGGTATGATGCGTGATATCGCGAAGAAGCTTACGGATAAAGACATCGAAGTATTATCTAAGTACTTAGGTGGTCTACACTAAAGTCGTATAGTGAGTTTACCTCTCTCAGTGTAAACTCCTACTATTGAAAAAAGGGCAGCATAGGCTGCCTTTTTTTGTTGTTGAAGTTGTGAGACATATCTCACTTTTAATGTGAGATATTTGCTCGTGCAACATGTGAGTTTTAGCTTATTTTTAAGCTGTTGTTCAGTGTAAGTTTATGTAATTCATCTTTTTTCTGTTTAATTAAAAAAATTAAGGTAAGAAATTTGTTATTAAACAGTTGTAACTCAAGCTCAGGAGCGTAGATTATTCGTTGTCGCCAAGCAATACAAAAAAAGGGACAATTCGATACGGAAGCGTAGGTGGCAAAGTTATGTATCTAGTTAGATACGAAGGACTATCAAGAAAGCGTCAGGAAGGCCGAGAATAAGAAAATCACGGAAGTCTCATAATAAAAACAATATGGAAAGTGTCACGGAAGTCTAAAATAAAAACAATACGGACGACAATAAAATAAAAAGAATAATAATAAGACTTAAAAGTCGAAGGGAGAAGTGTCCAGTTGTGACGCTCAGATTAGTAGGCGGTAGAGAGTGATCTCTGCCGCCTTTTTATTTGGTTGCCTCTATTATACCTGATACAATAGCCGCCTTATTAAGCAATCACTGTTGACCATTGCAAGATTCAACTCTATTCAGTTGTGGCCTGTGCCAAGGTAATCAGCTTGAAGCCTACCATCAAGACAAGTATCGACTGTACTGGCAATGTCAAACCTGCCAGTTGGTGATGGTTGATCCCAAGTCGAGATTAACACCAGCTCAAGAAAAGGCCATTTATGATAGCCATGAAAACGATCTGGCTGATGAAGGCTATCGTCGCTTTCTAGCACGAGTGGCGGATCCACTGTTGGCACGTTTGGTGATACCAAGCCAAGGCTTAGATTTTGGCTGTGGGCCAGGGCCGCTGCTTGCGAAAATGCTTGAAGAAGCTGGGCATCAAGTTGCTTTGTTTGACCTGTACTATGCTAATGATGCCAGTGTACTGACTCGTCAGTACGACTTTATCGTCAGTACAGAAGTGGTGGAACATTTAGCAGAACCTGCAAAAGTATTAACGCAATTGTTAGCATGCTTAAAAGTGGGAAAGCCGCTAGCCTTGATGACCAAGCTCGTCATTGATAAAGCACGCTTTGCGAATTGGCACTATAAAAATGACCTGACACATATTTCATTTTTTAGTCGGGAAAGCTTTGCGTATTTTGCCGCGCAGCAGGATTGTGAATTAGAATTTATTGGGAATGATGTCATCATTCTCACCAAGCGTAGTTAACGCGAGAATTTTGGATAACCAATTATGACCAGAAAGAAAAAGACACGTAAAGTTGCAGCCAATGGAACACCAAGGCTGAGTAAAGAAAAGCTACAAGCGTTACGAGCACTCAAAGAGCAGCGTAGCAAAAAAACCAAAGGTAAAAAGCCGGGTTCTAGAAATGCACCAGAGATCCTAGTGAAAGAGCAATCAAAAACGACGACCAATAAAGATCCGCGTGTTGGTAGCAAAAAGCCCATTTCTTTGGTTGCAGAGCCACAACCGACTAAGTCGAATACACAACCAGAGATGAAGCGTCATCTACAGCCGCAAGTTAAGTTAACTACAGCGGTTGAGACGTTAACTCCAGAGCAAGAACTTGAGCAGTTAGAAAATGATGAACGCTTGATGGCGCTACTTGAACGCCATGAGCGCGGTGAACTGCTAACAGGTAAAGATGCGAAATACTTCAATCTCGGCATTGCACGTCATCAGGAGCTATGTGAGATCTTAGGAATTGATGATGAGTTTGAAGAAGGTGATATGCTAGAAGATGATCCAATGGATCAGTTTATGAGTAATGATCTAGCAAATGAATGGTTAGACGACGACTTTGAGGAAGATGATAAGTAATGAATACTGCATGGATCATCGCAATCATTATTGGTGCCCTGATTATTGCTGGACTGGCGTTTTACGCGGGTAAATTACTATGGCAGCTGAAGGTACAAAAAGAGCAGATTGCCAAACATCGCGAGCAAAAGGCTGCTGAGCTTGAAAAGTCACGGCAGCAGCGCAATGGAAAAATTGCGGATAGCGTTAACTTGATCGCGCGTGCGATGAAGGAAAAACAATGTGAATATTCTGAAGGGTGTTTACGAGTTTGGGTACTCATCTCGCAATATAGCTTTGACGAGGAAGTTGACTTACAACAGAGCTATCCTGGTGTTTATCAGATGTATGATGAAGTCAAAGAAATGCCAACTCATGACGCGCGTAAGAAGTATTCTAAAAAAGAGATTTTCAAAATGGATAGCCAGCGTTGGCGTGCTGAAGAGCGCCTAGAAGCGGAGATCTTACAGGACTGTGAAAAGCTGATAGCGCGCTTTAAAGCGGCTGCTGGCAGTGAAAATGTTGTGTTTCAGTAAGTTGGCTTTGGAAAACGGCTGAGTGAATCTTTATCCAAACTTCAGATTAAACGCCCCAAGTGGGCGTTTTTAGTTCCAAATGAGAAATTCTTAACTCACCTTGGGTCAGGTTTACTCCTTCAAGTTGAGTAAGTATTAAGTCAAATAGGCATGATTTTACTGTGCGATGTATTCACACTCGGTCAGCACTAAGGCGTCTTTGCATTGGTAATATACTTCCACTTGTTGTCCTTTGCTTAAATTCTTGTGTAGTGTTTCCATCAAAGTGAAAATAAGTTTCTTGTCATCAAACTGAGTCAGCTTGACAGCATCAAAACCAAAGAACTTTTGCACCGTGCTATAAAGTGCCTTAAATATGCTCTCTTTGGCCGAGAAAATAACAGTCAACGGGCAGTGCACTTGCTCGCCGAATAGTGTAAAAATTTCAGCTTCTTCAGGATGTAGAATTTGTCGTTGTAGTTCGACTTCTTGCTTCGGTTTCATATCTCTTTCGATATCAATGCCTAAGCCTTTCACGGCGATATCATCTGTAGCAATTGCAGCCGCGATCCCTCGAGTATGCGTGATACTGGCAACAATATTAGCAGGCCAGATAGGCGCCCGATCAGAGCCGTTAAGCAGTGTAAAGTCACCTTGTCCAAAATGCGCTAGGCAAGTCTTGGCACATATTCGTCCCGCTAAAAACTCGGCTCGCCTTTTCGCTACCGCTTTATCAAGTGAAGCGGGCAGGAGTATATTTTGCTGTTCAAAGGAATGCGCGCCAAAGCTGTCAGGGTCAAACTGAATGCAATGAAAATGGTGTGAGAGATAGGGGGTAAATAGGTGACTCTGAGTGCTTTGCAAAGCTGACTCCCGTTATTCGTATCCATTATTACAAGGCTGATATTGCGCCTCTAATTCGCTTTGGACGCTTAGTGTGCATGAGCTAAGCGTCCATAGCAAGATATGAACGAGAGATTGAAAGTTATTTTAACTTACTTGCAACTGACACCAGTTGCAGAGCTAGGCTTGATACTTTTTCAGCAAGCTCTGGGTCTTTAATTTTACCTTGGTCATCAAATACATTAAATGCGCTAGGTACAGCCAATTGGTCTGCGAGGACTAAACTGCCAATGCCAGATAACACATCGCGGACATGGTTTAGACCGCGTAATCCACCTAAGCCGCCTGGTGAGGCCGCATAGAGTGCCACTACTTTGTTTCTAAATGCTGGCACTGCACCTTGTTCTGTTCTAGAGGCCCAGTCTATTGCGTTCTTGAGCACCGCAGTGAAAGAACCATTGTATTCTGGGCTTGCTAATAGAATACCATCGGCATCGCGCAGCTTGTCTTTTAAAAGTTGAGCACCTTTTGGTGTGCCTTGCGCTTCAAGATCTTCATCGAACATTGGAATATCTAAATCTTGTAACTTGATCACTTCTACTTCTGCGCCACTTTCTAGTGCAAAGTTTGCCGCGGCTTGGATGAGTAATTGGTTGTAGCTGTCTTTTCTTAAACTGCCTGCGAGTGCGATAATTTTTGCTGTAGTCATCTTGCTGATACCTTATTTTGTTTCGTTAAAGTGATAGTAGCAAAATTTTACTTGCACAAAACCGAAATAAACGCAAAGCTTATGTGCATATATGCACAGAGGTGGTTATGGATAAATTCACAGATTGGCAGGATCTTAAGGTCGCTTATACGGTTGCCAAGCTTGGTACCTTATCAGCGGCGGCAGAGCATTTAGAGATCCACCACAGTACGGTACTGAGGCGAATAAATAGCTTAGAAGAAGCACTGGGAACGCGGTTATTTCACCGTCATGCCCGAGGTTATCAGGTAACACAGGCAGGAGAAAAGTTACTTGCGACGGCGAGTCAAATAGACGAGCGCTTGATGGAGTTGAGTACTTCTATTGTTGCTTCGGACAGCCAGCTTAGAGGTAAGCTTTTGGTGACAACGGTCAGTGGTTTTATGGATATGCTGTCGGAGCCTTGTTTGACTTTTCAGCAATTACACCCACAGGTACAACTTGAAGTCATTCTCGACCAAAAGCGTTTACGCTTAGATCATGGACAGGCGCATGTTGCGGTGAGGGCAGGACCAAAGCCCGATGAGCCCGACTACATAGTGCAGCATCTAAATACTTTAGAAGCAGGCTTGTATGCGTCTTCAAGCTATATCAAGCGTATGGGGATCCCCAAAACACTTGAAGCGTTACAGACGCATTACTTTGTCTCTGGTGTGGCCGGGTTTAATGCAAGAGTGCCATATTTCGCTTGGGTAGATGAACATATCCCTGAGACACAAGTGACACTTAGGGTATCTGAAACGTCAGACGCGTCGCGTGCCATTGTTAACGGTTTAGGTATTGGTGGGCTACAGCATGATGTGGCAAAACGTTATCCAGATTTACAGCCGGTGTTGCATGATGAGTTAAAATGGTTAAGCCAAGTTTGGCTAGTTACCCATGTACTGGTTCACCGAACTGCAAAAGTACAGGCATTGTGTGACGTGTTAAAGCGCCATTTTGCTAATTTGAGGTGAGGCTAATAGATTGAGATCAGGCGCTATTTTTCCAGCTTTTTGCAGCTAACTTTACTGAGCAGGACATAAGTATCCTTTTTCGGATAGTAGAGTACACACTGGGTGTCACGAAGCTGCAAGATGAAACTCTCATAAGCGAGATTATGGGCACCTAAAATTGGACTGCCATTGCCATCTAGGCTTTGGCCATGCTCAAGCAGTAGTGTTGGACTACGTTGAAAAACGGTGCTTGCGAGCGTCGGTGGTACGCCGCCTTTGAGTTTTACTATAGCTTGCTTGAGTTGTGATAACACCTCGGGCGTAGAAGCTGAGAGTACAGCCTCATTAACCGAAGTTGATGCAGGCGCGCTATTGCATGCTTGCATCAATAAAGCCAAAGCGATGATTTTCACCGCTTTTAGCGGCGCCATTATTGCGGATCCTTAGGCTTCATTAAAATTGCATTTTCCCGCATTGGATAGACTGGAAGCGTAACCGCATGCTCCTTATTTTGATACTGTGGCAGAGCAGTAGGCGCAAATTGCGCTACATTTGGGCAACGACCGGTATCTATATGTGTCAGTGCTGCGGCGAAAAGATCTTCCTCTTGACTGCCTAGAGGTGCAGAGAAGTCATCTGCGACAATACAGCCTGGCACTTGTGCGCTTAGGCCAATTTCACCACTGCTTGACGCTCCTGAAGGGGTAAAGCCATCGGCATAAGCATCAAAGCCCTTCGCATTTTCCGAACCAAACTGAATGGTATAGTAAACCGTGCCGCAGTTTTGCGCGGGCACAAAGCCATAGGGCTTACCTCGAGTGGTACCACCGATCAAAAAGACTTCAACATCAATGCCGCGCAGGCCATTAATTACATTTTCACTGGCAGAGGCCGTGCCTCGTGTCGAGAGGATATAAACTCTAGGTAAAGTTACGGTGGGTAAAGAGGTGGTTGTAAACTTGTTTTCAGCCCAGTTAATTGCTCTAGACTCAAAAGCGGTGCGCTCTTCTTCAGCAGTACGCTTGTCATTTAAGGTGCTATAAGTGAAGGTTTTGTTTAGGCTGCTGTTGCCCGCAACCATATAGCCTAGTTGCGCTGCCATAATGACGCGACCACCACCGTTGTAACGCATGTCGAGTACCAGGTCGTCTATTTGCCGTGTTTTAAATAGATTAAATGCTTCAATTAATCCTTCTTGGGCTGTTGGAATAAATTGATTGAACTGCACATACCCAACCTGCTTGCCGCCATAGCTAATGACTTTAGCGTTTTGCACCGGTGAGGTTTCAATATCGACTGAAGTCAGGGTGACGGATTTTTCGTTGCCTGATTTATCTTCAAATACAAAGTTATGTGGCTCGCTTTGCTCTGGTGACAGGCCTGCATTCAGCGCAGCGGTATTATCACTTGAAATAAAGTCGACGCCATCTATCGAGAGGATCTTATCTCCACGTACGATCCCAGCATTCGCGGCTGGTGAATTAGGCTCTACTGCAGCGACAGTAAAGTTACGTGGTGGTGATGTGGATATGGCCGCCCAACGAATGCCATAACCGGTTGCAACACCCGATTGCGCTTCTTTTTGGAAGCTTTCATAAGATTCGTAGAAATGAAATTGATCTTTGGCATTGCCCGACGCCGTCGTTTGGTTTGTCTTTAATTGCTCGAAGTAATCAATAACAGTATCGAATTGTGTTGGGTCGTTATCTAGTACTTCGTCGTACCAAAGGTAGGTTTCGTTGGTAAAAGAGCGGAGCCACATTTTTTCATGCATCGCCGTACCAACCTTATCGGGATAAGGTTGGTCGTTGTTATATTTGTCTGTACCCGTTCTTGGGGAGGCGCAATAGTTAATAAACTGACTTGACGCAGGAAATTGATTAAACGTCCAAGTTGGCGGCTCGGTTTGTCCCGTGTTATTACCAGGGTTATCGGTGCCTAATGAATCGCTGCCACCGCCACCACAAGCGGCTAATAACAAGCTCATTGCTGTTGATGCGAAAACTAGAGTAATACGTTGCATCGTATTCACGTTCCTGTTTTAGTTGTATGACTAAAAACTAGCACTGCTTGGGTTATCTCGCAATCACTGTTTCTGCCAAGCCGTGAATAATTTCCGCTGCTGTGAGGAGATTTTTAGCCCGTAGGTTTTTTCCATATAAAAATACGCCTCAGCGATGCGTTTTCTAGCGTACTCTGGTGGTTCAATTCGGCGTAACTTAAAGTCAATCTTTACTGGACACGCGCCATAGTTTGCTTCAGTACTTGGTAACATGCCAAAACGAAAATTAGACCGATCCCCATTGATTTCACCAATCGCTGGAGCAAGGTTGTGAATATCTGCTTCCATCTTCCTGAATTGCTCACTGACTTTACGGCAGTGCTTTCTGCCGCCATCTTGCCAGCACTGCAACTGATGTCCAAATTCCCACGCGGGTACGATATGCTCCCACTCAATGCGCTGAGCACGGGCGTTTTCTTTGCCATTGCGAGTGTAAGGTAACCTCGGGGTATAACCACAACTTGCGGGATCAGGCACCAGCTTTTTGCCTTGCTTTTTGATATTACAATTACAATAAAGCGTGCGGGTATTGTCGGTAACTTGTTGTGATAAATGTTTCTTTGCTTTTGAGAAAGACGTGAACTCTTGAGCGTTAGCTGTTAATACAAATAAGCTAAGCGCTAAGATATAGCAATATCGTGACATAACCTCTCACCAAATGGTGGAATACAGGGAATGTCACTATATCAAAAAAATCATCAATACCAACAAGCGTATACGGTAAACCCCTTTATTTAATCAGTGCAGGGCGACGTTTTCGCCAAGGTGGAGATTGCAATAATAACAATATCCCTGTTAGACAAAAGAGCACACTCGTAGCGGCGAAAGAAATGAGCAAGGGGTTATTAAAATCCTCACGTTCGTCGTAATCCATAATGTGTAACATCCAAAAAAAATCAAAGATGCGCCACAACGTGCTACGCACCGTCACAACTTCACCGCTAGTTGCACTTAGATACAGCGTGGTGGAGAGGATATCGTTATATTCGACTCGCCAAACATCTTCCTTGTAACCTGCTTCTCTGGGGGCTGTGGCAAGTCGTTCAATATGGCTCACATCCGCTGCAATTAATAGGTGTTGGTTGGCCTGTTGTATTATTTGCTGTTGATTTGGAGTGGTAAAAGGTGCGCCTGTTATTCCGTTGAAAATGAGCTTTTCATCTTGGTTTAGCTTGATGATGGGAGTATCGAGAAAATGGCCGAACTGGATTTGGCGCACTTGCACCGTGCTTTGTACTAACTGATTGAGATCAGCTTGGTACGCGGCGGTGGGAAAGGGGTTGTCTAAGCTTCTATGCGCTAAGTGTTTACCATGGATCTTTGCCAATGGGATCGCGCTCATGACCAGCCCGCCTAATAGCCAAGCAAAGATCTGTAAAAACAATAAATAGCCAAGGTACTTGTGGAGTTTACGTGCGGGTTTTAGCAGTTTTTTAATCATCACAATATGTTATTCTAGTTGCTCGTGAGTATGATAACTATAATGCACGGTGCTTAGAATGTGACAAATTGTCGCATTGTCCAATAAGTAATGTCCTTATCACACTGATAAATAAGTCATTACTAGATTTAGCTTTACAAGGTAGCTTTTAATACATGTCTGAAATTCAATTTTTAAATGTCGATTTGGAACTGGAGTCAAAGCAGGATATCAGTGCGCTAGTTTCGGATTTAAAGAAAAATGCTATCGTGCTGCATTACGATCAAGATGACTATCGTCAATTGGCTCGCATCGAAGCAAATACCAATGAATTAACCCCTGATAAAGCGATTAACCAACTGTGTGAGTTAATTGAGTCTTGCTCTAAAGCGGCACTTAAGCAATGGCTAGGTTGTACCAAGCGAACTTTTGACATTGGTTTTAACTCAGGCAAGTCGCCAAAGTGCTTTTCGCAAGCACTACAGGCAGATACGTTGCTTAGGATCTCTGCAATAGGTGCCGGTATAGAAATTACTATCTACCCAGTAGAAGAATAAAAACTCTAAAAGCTAGATTAAATTGTTTTGTATGTTAACTATGTTAATGTGTTGATAATTTATTTTTGTTGTTTTATCTTGTTTATTCCACAACACGGATTATTTCTAGGAACGCAAGATGAAACAACATGTAACCCTCTCTACCCTAATGATAGCCATGCTCGGCGGAATGTCTTTCGCAAGTTCTGCGGCAGACAAGGTTAATCTTAATACCTACAGTTCACTTAAGCAGCTTGATAAATTTAACGCTGCACCAGTTCAAGTTGCTGATATAAAAAAGCAAATTGCGAAAAAATTAGCGCTATCACTTAATCACTTAGGTCCCCAAGTTCAAACTCAACTTAGCCAGTATCAGGATGCAGTTTCACTGGAGCAGCTACAAGTTCAGGGGTCAACTAAGCAGCTCATGACAGAAGCGAGCCAGTACACTCGCTCATTAAAAGGCCTGACTGACTATAGCTCTAATCTATACCAGCTGCGTATTGCTTCTAGCGAAATGCTAACAAAGTGGCAACAAGGTGAAGCGCCATTAATTGCTTTTGCGCCTAAAGGTGATGATAAGCACTGGCAATATGTAGAGGCTTTTGATGAGCACGGTCAATTGCATTTACTTGACGCACATACAATGCCAGAGCGACCTGTGCTAATCGTTGAACTTGATAGTGATAAGGTAAAACAAGAAGGCATTCAGGTAATGAAGCAAGTGTTTGCCAAGCAAGGCTTGGCAATGCCATCAACAGCTGTGCAGAGCAACGATGATGCTGAGCCGATTTCAACCAGTGTATTGAAGAAAATCAGACTAAATGACGATGAAGAGCCTTGGGTATCTGGGGCTGCGGAAGTTTACGGCATTGTAACAGGCGTCAACCCATCCCGAGATGAGCCTGTTCTAGATATTGTGGATATGCCATATTTGGACCACGATGGTACGGACTATACGCCTAACCAAATTATCATTCATTGGGAGCGATATCGTTGGCAAGCGGCAGATTTATTGCTGATGGAGCAAGACGACAATACTAACTATCAAGACTTAGCAACAACACTTTTGGATATTGTGACGCAAGTGATGCGCGCTATTCCTGATCCTAATGTTCAAGGCTATGCGATTATCCCGCAACTGACGAATCAATTGATCAAAGCGATGCCAAGCCATTGGTTTACTAACGATGATGACTACGTTGATGTGTTTTACACCTTGTTTGAAGGACAAACTTACAACGGGCATATGGGCGCAAGTGGTAATGCGAAAGTGACGATTGAGCCACTTACAATTAACCCTCGCTAAATATTAGCCAAATATGTTATTGAAAAAAGGCCAGTTACTGGCCTTTTTTATTTCTTTTTATTTATAGTTACCAAATTGCTTCGACAAACTCTGGATGGTCTACAAATGGATTTCGGTTACCCTGAAATTCATAAGCAGCTTGGTTGCGCGCTTGCTCTAGGGCATCGACAGGATCTTCGTTATGCCATCTTTTTAGCATGTTGACGACCCAAGTTTCGAAGACTTGCTGTTGGGTGCCATTGAGTACCGCATTGCTGTAGCTGGTATTATTTTGCCAATTTGCAATCACATCTTGATAACGCGTTGCCATATAGAAGTAGGCACGAGCAAAATCTCCTTTGAAACTATCAATAGGCTCAAATACGGTACCGCTGTAGTTAATACCAGATGCTGAACCTAAGCGACTACCATTACTTGAGGTATAAGAAGCGCTTCCTACTTCACCAAATGGATAGTTACTACGCTTAGAATTTACATAACCATCGGAAGCAAAAATATGATGAATATCTGAATTCATCGGTTCTACTTGGCCACCAAACCAAGATTTGGGGAATGAGTGTTCACGATTATAGCAATCACCCTCGCCGCTGTAACTGCCGCATTGTGATCCGGTAGAGACATAAGTAACACTATCATTTGCTGTTGGCTTTTCAGAGTAGCGATCTAATATACTGTTATCTTTCTCAAAATAGCGGTCGCGCTCGTTCTGATCGATAAAGCTCCAAATAGCAGAATATCCTTGTGATTGGTGGTTACGAATAATCTGGTGTAACTCTGTTTTTAGCGCATAACCGCTCAGTCCAGCAGCAGAGGCATAGTAACCATCACCTGAAGGGGGAGGCGTGGTTGTGCCAAGCGTAAAGGTATGATCTTGACGATTGCTGAACTGGCCGCCGGAAGCGAGCGTTGTACCCGCGTGCGTTAAGGTATATTGGCCACTACCATTGGTGCAACAAATTCCGTCGCCATAGCTGTCTAAAATCGTAAAGGTATAGCTACCGTCGTTAAGGCATAAGTTTTCATTTACCGATTGATTATTGCTATAGCCACTACCACTAGCAACGGTTGTGTTTGCTGTATTAGTGATTTGCCAGCTTGTTTCGCTACCATAATTATCGGTCATCAAAGCGAGAGTGACGCTATTATTTTGACAGCTCTGAGGTGGCTCTGGTGTGGTAGAAGTTGGACCAAAGCCGTCAACGTAGACAGTTTCATTACCGTCAAAACCACTGCCATCGTAAAAACGTAAGCCAACATTAATCGCAGTGGTTGCGGTTGCGGTATAGCTATAGCTAAGTTGTTGCCACTGCCCGACATTAAACTGATCTGAATAACCATGATAGCCGTCCACCACTAGTCGTGCTTTGACGCCACCTTCCGTGTGATAGACCCAAGTGCTAAATTGATAGCTTTTACCTGCTTCAACGTTTACTTGCTGTTGTAAGTCTGTGCTACTTTGTGTTGCAGTAGTTACCTGCACCGCTGCGGCAAGATTACCGTCTTTTATTGGTGTCGTAACCGAGCTAAGTGTGATGCCCGAGTCTATCGTCGTCCATCCACTAGGGACTTGACCGCTCCAGCTCTCGAAACTGCCATTTGTAACTTCTGCAGCAGCGCTTAAGCTGAATATTGAGCAATAAGAACTGAGTATTAGGTTTATATATTTCCCGTGTTTCATTTTTAGTCTCATTATTATGATTATCTGTATTATTGATTTGTCTGTGTATGACAGTTTGATTTTGCATCAAAACTGTTACGGCAATGTTAAACTTTTTAACGGTTAAATATCGAACTTCTTTTAATCTGTTTTCTTTGGACTTTTCAATCTTCAATAACTAAAAGGAATATAAAAGCAGATTCTATTCTTTTTGATCTCTCAATTTGCCACGTATGCTTCACGCTAATAAAAGTAGGCTACGCTGCGTGCGAGCCAGTTATGCAATGAGCAAGCAAAACCTTTTGGGTACGGGGATCCATGATGTTGTTAAGTCAACTTAATGCTGCAGCAAGTCCGCTGACACATGAACAACTGCAAAAACTACAAGGCTTAGTTGGAGAGTTAAATCCAATCCAACAGGCATGGGTAAGTGGCTATTTAGCTGCAACCGCAAATTCAGCTGCATTATCAGGTATTGCTGGACAAGCAACAGCGGGCGCTGACGAGTCTGCACCTCTGACTATTTTATTTGGTTCACAAACCGGTAACGCAAAAGGGGTTGCAAACCAAATTAAAGCTCAGGCGGAAGCGCGTGGCTTGACGACTAAGTTGGTCAATATGGCTGACTACAAACCTGCCAACCTGAAGAAAGAGAAGTTCTTAGTGATTGCTGTCTCTACTTACGGTGAGGGTGAGCCACCAGAAGATGCAGAAGCATTGCATGAATTCTTAGCTGGTAAGAAGGCGCCTAAACTGGAAGGTGTAAAGCAAGCTGTGATTGGCCTTGGTGATTCAAGTTATGAATTCTTCTGCCAAACGGCAAAGGATTTTGAAGCGCGCTTGGCTGCCCTTGGTGCTGAAATTGTTGTGCCGCGAGCTGACTTAGATGTGGATTATGAAGCTGAAGCCGAGGCGTGGATCGCACAGGCGCTAGATGCATTAGAGCCTGCGCTTAAAGCTCAGCAGCAAGCAGGTGGTGGTAACGTTATCAGCATGCCGTTTGGCGTTCCTCAGGCAGCAGTAAGTCAATATACAAAGCAAAACCCATTTGCGGCTGAGCTGAGTGTGGTACAAAAGATCACTGGCAGAAACTCAAGCAAAGATGTGCGTCACATTGAAATTTCCCTTGAAGGTTCCGATATCACTTATCAGCCGGGTGATTCACTTGGCGTGTATTTCTTAAATGACCCACAAGAAGTGGCGGCGGTGATCGATGCCTTAAAACTCGACAAAGCACAAACTGTAAAAATAGGTGAACTCACCGTTTCATTAGAAACGGCGTTAATTGAACATCTTGAGCTAACACAGTCGTATCCTGGCTTTGTTGAAAAGTATGCGATTGCGACTGGGAATGAGGAGCTAAGCGCACTTGCAAACGATAAAGCGGCATTGCGTGCTTATATCGAAGAACGTCAAATCTTTGATGTGATAAAGCAAAACCCTGCCAACATTGAGGCGCAAGCGCTAGTTGATTGTTGTCGCAAATTACAAGCGCGCTTGTACTCTATCGCGTCAAGCCAAGCTGAGGTGGAAGAAGAGGTGCATTTAACCGTAGGTTTAGTTGAATTTGATACCTTTGGTGAAAAGCATTTTGGCGGCTGCTCAGGTTATTTAGCGAATCGTGCTGAAGAGGGCACGAAAGTGAAAGTATTCAGTGAGCACAACGATAACTTTAGATTACCTGTGGACAATGCTACACCTGTGATCATGGTTGGCCCAGGTACAGGTATCGCACCGTTCAGAGCCTTCTTGCAAGAGCGTGAGGCGCGTGACGCTGAGGGTGAAAACTGGCTGTTCTTTGGTAATCCACACTTTACAGAAGATTTCCTTTATCAAGTAGAAATTCAAAATTACGTAAAGTCGGGTTTATTAACACATGTAGATTTGGCATTTAGTCGTGATCAGGCAGAAAAGATTTACGTGCAAGATAGACTGCGCGAGAAGGGCGAAGCTGTATTTGCATGGCTTGAAAAGGGCGCCCATTTTTATGTCTGTGGTGACGCTAGCAGAATGGCCAAAGATGTACACCAAGCACTTATCGACATCATTAAAACCCATGGAGGGAAAGATGATGAACAAGCTGAGCAATATCTTAAAGCATTGCGTAGCGCAAACCGTTATCAGAAAGACGTTTACTAACGCGTCTTGTTATACCGTCAGCCAATTTTAATGTAGGAAAGACAATGAGCAACTCTGAAATCAAACCGAATAGTAAGCTCGATGCAAGCGCAAAGTTTTCTGATAATGAGCGTTTGAAGTCACAAAGTGCCCACTTACGTGGCACAATTTCAACGGATCTGACCGATCAACTAACCGGCGGCTTTACTGCGGATAACTTCCAATTGATCCGTTTCCACGGTATGTATCAGCAAGACGACCGCGATATCCGCCCAGAGCGCACTAAGCAACGGCTTGAGCCACTGCATAACGTGATGCTTCGTGCTCGTATGCCTGGTGGTATCATTAAACCACATCAGTGGTTGGCGATTGACGAGTTTGCAGCGGATAAAACCATGTATGGCAGCATTCGTCTGACAACACGTCAAACTTTCCAGTTCCACGGTGTACTGAAGCCAAACATCAAAGGGATGCATCAGCTGCTGAATAGCGTAGGTATCGATTCTATTGCGACGGCGGGGGATGTAAACCGCAACGTGTTATGTACAACTAACCCGGTCGAGTCTGAGTTACACCAAGAAGCGTACGAGTGGGCGGCTAAAATTTCAGAGCACTTGCTGCCAAAAACTAAAGCTTACGCTGAGATCTGGCTGAACGGTGAAAAAACCGAGACAACGGCAGAGCCGATTTTGGGTGATACGTATTTACCACGTAAGTTCAAAACTACTGTGACTATCCCTCCGAACAATGAAGTCGATGTGCATGCCAATGACCTCAACTTTGTTGCTATTGCAGATGAGGGCAAGCTAGTTGGCTTTAATGTGCTAGTGGGTGGTGGTTTGGCGATGACCCATGGTGACGTTAATACCTATCCACGTAAAGCAGATGAGCTTGGCTTTATTCCGCTTGAGCATACACTTGCCGTTGCTGAGCATGTGGTTTCTGTGCAACGTGACTGGGGTAACCGAGTAAACCGTAAAAATGCAAAAACCAAATATACGCTAGATACATTTGGTACTGAGGTGTTTAAAGCGGAAGTTGAAAACCGTGCCGGTATGACGTTTGAGCCAAGCCGTCCTTATGAATTCACTCACCGTGGCGACCGCTTTGGTTGGGTTGAAGGTATTGATGGTAAGCATCACTTAACAGTGTTTATCGAAAATGGCCGTATTTTAGATTTCCCAGATAAACCACTTAAAACAGGTTGTCGCAAAATTGCAGAAATCCACAAAGGGGATTTCCGCATGACTGCAAACCAAAACTTAATTATTGCTGGAGTTGCAGCTGAGGATAAAGCGCAAATCGAACAAATTGCCCGCGAGCATGGTTTGATAGATAGCGAGCATTCAGAGCAGCGTAAAAACTCGATGGCGTGTGTATCGCTACCGACGTGTCCACTTGCGATGGCAGAGGCGGAGCGTTATTTACCTGAGCTTGTGACAAAGGTAGAAGGGTTGCTCGCCAAGCATGAGGTTGCTGAAGAGAATATTATCCTTCGTGTAGTTGGCTGCCCTAACGGCTGTGGTCGAGCGATGCTAGCCGAGGTTGGATTCGTGGGTAAAGGACCTGGTAAATACAATATGTATTTAGGTGGTAACCGTGCTGGTACTCGCATTCCTAAGCTGTACTTGGAGAATGTCGGCGAAGACGTCTTCCTGCCAGCGCTAGATGAGTTGATTGGTCAGTGGGTCAGTGAGCGCAACGAAGATGAATGTTTTGGTGACTATGTCATCCGCAAAGAAATCGTTGCGGAAGTCAAAGTGTCAAAAACTGATTTCCACGCTTGATTTAGAACGGGCAGCTAGGCTGCCCATTGGATGAGAAAATGAGTGATTTTAAGCAAATATTGACTCTGGACAGCGCAACTCAGCGGATGCTACTCGCGGATGCTAATGCCCTACTGAGTGATAAAACTGCCGAGCAGAGAGTGGCTTGGGCACTGGAAAACTTACCGGATACTCACTTTTTGTCTTCTAGTTTCGGTATTCAAGCTGCGGTTATGTTACATCTTTTGACTCAGCAGCAGCCTGATATCCCCGTGGTACTTACCGATACGGGCTATTTGTTTCCTGAGACGTATCAATTTATTGAATCACTGTCAGAGCGTTTGGCACTCAATCTTAAGATATACCGTGCTAAGCAGAGTCCTGCTTGGCAAGAGGCGGTGTATGGTAAGTTATGGGAGCAAGGCGAAGAAGGGATTAAAAAATACAATACCCTAAACAAAGTTGAGCCGATGACTCAAGCGTTACGGGAACTTGGCGCAGGCACTTGGTTCAGTGGCTTACGTCGTCAGCAGTCTTCAACGCGTGCGGATAAGCCAATCGTTGAGCTCAGTCGCGGCACGGTCAAGTTTTACCCTATTATTGACTGGCATAATCGTGATGTGTATCAATATCTTACAAAGTTTGATTTGCCTTATCACCCGCTCTGGGAACAAGGTTATGTTTCTATGGGGGATGTTCACACCACCCGTAAGCTTGAACCTGGAATGACTGAGGAAGAAACACGTTTCTTCGGTCTGAATCGTGAGTGTGGGTTGCATATTGATGGTGATGGTATTTAGATCCGTAATGTTCATTTAGTAGATTTGAGTGTGGCTGGCTTTTTGACTTGGAAATTCCCAGCGATCGGTCATACTTAGTCTATTATTCGTTCAAGGTCTTGGAGGTGGCTTTGATCTACTTTCCAAAGACGATATTATTGCTATTTAGTTGTACTCTATCTTTTGTCGGACATGCCAAGACTGCGGAAGAAAGTAAAACGTTTGTCAACTTTGCAGTACAGTATTATCCTCCGTTCATTATCGAACATGCCCAAGAACGGGGTGTGCTCATTGATATTTTTGAGCTGTTTGCAGCACAATATCATTACCAACCAAACTACCCTGTTTATCCCGAAAAACGTTCGACTGTAGAAATCGAACGAGGAAATGTCGATGTGCGGATGGAGTCAGAGCATTGGTATCGTGGCACTATGCAAATGTGTTGGAGTGCGCCAATTTACACAATTGAAGACGTATTTGTTACACACAAGCAGGCTGAGCAATTTGATGTAAATGGCTTAAACGAGCATTTATTTTTAGGTCGATTTGGTTATACCTATCCTCAGCTAGAGCCGTATTTTGATAGTAATATGCTGCAGCGCAAAGACTATTACTCAGAATTTGATATTTTGTCCGTGCTTGCGGGCGGAAGTGACAAAAGTCTCGCTTTTTCTATTGTTGGCGAACCAACACTGCGTTGGTTACAGCTGAAATATCCAGTATTAAAAAGTACTATCAGCGTGCGCGGCGTTTCGGATGTCGCGCCGTTGCAATTGCAGTTTGGCCGCACTCAAAGAGCGAAAAAATTGTGTGATGACTTTAATCACTTTTATGCTGACTTTAAAAAAACGGAGCAATTTAAGCAGATACTGTTAAAGTATGGGCTCTAAGGAAAGTCAGAGTATGAAGATGAAAGCCGCAAGTTACTTAATGATTATGATAATGCTGGTGGCGTTAGCCAGTTTGTTTGTATTGAAGCGCCCTGATGGCAAGCCATGGTTAAATGTAAATTCGTTGACCAACAAGGTTGAGCAGCAGGTAACAGCATTAACGGATCAAGGTGTGACAGCGTTTGATAAAGTGAAAACACACACGAAGGAATTTGTGAGTGACGACACTCAGCAACCTACATCTGGGGTACAAGTGTATCGTTGGCAGGATGCTAAAGGACAATGGCATTACTCTGATAAACCCAATCCAAACGGCGAGTCGCAGTACTATCAATTAGATGAGCGTAAAATTACCGTGGTAGTAGCTGAAGACACAAGTATTCTGAATAAACAACCAGCGCAAGCTGTAAGTAAAGAAACCGCTTCGGCATTACCAACTGCATTAAATCCAAAAGCGGTAAAACAGGTGATGGAAGATGCGAAAAACATCCAACAGCTGATGGACGATAGAACGAAACAGCTTGAAAAGGCGTTGGAGGAAAACCAGCGCTAAAGTCGTTGTTCAATATATTCTGCAATGGCGAGACTTGCGGTCAATCCCGGTGACTCAATCGCCATTAAGTTAACAAAGCCTGATATTCCATGTGTTGCCTCGAACTGAATTACAAAGTCACTTTGCTTTTCTTTGCTTAGTTTGGGTCTTATCCCAGTGTAATCCGCTGTAAGCCTACTCTCATCCAGACTTGGCCAGTACCGCTTTATTGCGGCGACAAAGTGCGCTTTTTGGGAGTCATCAAACTGGTAATCAATATTTTCAATATATTCGGTATCAGGGCCAAACTTGAGTTGCCCAGCTAAATCTACTGTCGCGTGTACGCCTAATCCATGCGTGTTAGGGAGAGGGTAGATGAGCTGTTGAAATGGGTGCTTACCATGATAGCGATAGTAACGGCCACGACAATAATAGGCGATGGCTTTGTCGCTATCGCCGGTAATTTTATTGAATACATCTGGGGCATTCAGCCCCGCGCTGTTTATCAGCTGGTCACAGCCCATTTCGAACTGCTCGCCATTGCAGCGCATCGCAACAATAAAATCACTGTCTAATTGCTGTGCGTGAATAAACTCACTTTGCGTTGCGACAATCCCCCCATTACTTTCAATCTCAGCGATGAGTGACAACATAAATTGGTGACTATCTAAAATACCGGTGGAGGGGGAGAATAGTGCGCTATGTATTTTCAAATAGCTAAGCTGTTGCTTGATTAGTTTGGATGAAGCAAAGTCAATATCCGTGACAGAGTTAGCATGGGCACGAGTCTTAATTTGTTCTAGGTTTTTCGCTTCCTCTGCGTTTGTCGCAACAATGAATTTGCCGAGTCGCTGAAAGGGAATGTTTAGCTGCTCACAGTGTGTATAAAGAAGCGCTTTCCCTCTAACGCATAGCTGGTGTTTTAAACTACCATGGGGGTAGTAAATGCCTGCGTGGATCACTTCACTATTTCGGCTACTCGTATGCTCACCAACGCGAGATTCTTTATCTATAACAATAACGCTGCGGCTATGGCTGAGCTTTGCCGCTATTGCTAAACCTACAACGCCAGCGCCAATAATTAGGGTGTCGACCTTTTCCACAAACTGAGTACCTTCATAAACGTAGACGCTCAGGGTGCAGTAAAACCAACCCAATATCAAGCTGGTATACGCTAATCTCGGTGCTCTCGACGCATTAGCAAAATGGTCAGATATATTTTAGTCGGTAAAGAACAAATGAGACCGAGCGCGACACAGCTCGCACCAATTATAAAACCGCTCGGACCAAGATCATTCAGCCAGTTGGTCGTTAACATGGTGTGGCCTGTGAAAATTAAAATCAATCCCGCTACGATGAGCATATGCAGAGGCCAAAGCTTTTGAGTTGACACAGTATCACCTCACTATTTTGTGTGTTGCAATAATAATGAGGTGGATTTGGTTTTTTGTAGTTGTGATAGATCAAGTTTTAGCGTGATACTACTGCGGCGGTCATTCTGGAAATGCAGCATAGTTCATTGCGACTGTTAGTGATGCGGATCTCCCATACAGATGAACGTTTTCCTAGGTGCACTGGCTTAGCTATAGCTGTGAGCATGCCTGTTCTCGATGCTTTTAAGTGATTAGCATTGATCTCTTGCCCTACACAGTAGAATTGTTCGGTATCTACAACAAAGTTTGCTGCGTAACTTGCAACGGTTTCCGCTAAAGCAACGTTTGCGCCGCCATGGACCATACCCATGGGGTTATGATGTTCAGGAATCGCAGGCATAGTAGCAACTAAGTAGTCGTCACCCACCTCGCTGATTTCTATCCCTAACGTTTTCATAAGCGTACCTTTACCTGTCATGCCATCTTCCAGCTTTTTGCATAACTCTACACTTACGGGTTTAAACCAGATTGCCATGCTTGTCTCTCTTTTGAATACATATGCTTACATTTTTTTACTATGGCGATTTTTTTTCGTAGTTACAATCGTTTCATTAACATAAAGGGGAAAGTATGAAAGCATTATCACTGATAGGACTGTTATTTTATTCAGGTTTCAGTATGGCCAACTCTCACGAAGTAAGTGTTGGTTTCGGAGAGTTTTTAGAGATTGAGGATGGATTCTTAGGTGTTCAGTATCGACACTACCTTACTGAGTTAGAGAATGATGGTACACCCTATGGTTTACAGGGGTATCTGCAAAAGAGTAATAACTTCTCTGTAGGTGGTTTTAAAAATGATGATTGGCATCTTTATCAAGCTGATGCTGAGTTCTTTATTGGACGAGACTGGCGAGTTGCCGTTGATGTAACTCAATTTAGAGATGACTCTGCACTTTTTACTGCGACGCGAGATACGATAGCGCTGGTACAAGTGGGACGTTTTGTTAGTGAGAATATGCAGCTTGGTGTTACGCTCATTGGTGATCGCTCAGAATTTGATAACTACGGAGTGGATGAACGAGATACAGAAACGGCAATAGCGCCATTTTTTCGTTATACAGAGATTGATAATGGCGTTGGATGGGATGTAAAAATGCAAAAAGTCGCAGCCGACATCGACTTTTGGCAGATCCATGCTGGCTATTATTTGGCTAAGAATTGGCAGATCTCTGCATCAGCTCGATTACGTGAAGATGATTTTGATCAATCCGTAGTGGAGTTACAGACTGATTATTGGTTTAGTTCACAATCGGCGCTGAAGTTTGGAATTGGCAGTGCGCTTGATGATGGTGGCATCAATACAATTACGCTGATTTACACTCAAAGGTTTTAAAAAAGACGGCCGGTGCCGTCTTTTCCATTAAAGTATTGCCAAATGAGGCCTATAGCATTTGTCTTAAGACGTACTGTAAAATCCCGCCATGTTGGTAGTACTCCCACTCTTTAGGGGTATCGATCCGGATATCCGCCGAAAACTTGATTTCTTTGCCATCCGCATTTGTTGCCGTGACTACCACTTCGGTTGATGTGTCGTATATCCCTTCAATTTCAAACTCTTCTTCGCCAGTTAGTCCCAGTTCTTCGTGGCCATCATCTGGTTTAAATTGTAGCGGTAATACCCCCATACCAATGAGGTTAGAACGGTGAATACGCTCGTAGCTTTTAGCAAGTACGGCTTTAATCCCAAGTAGTAAAGACCCTTTAGCAGCCCAGTCTCGTGATGAACCCGTGCCGTACTCACTGCCCGCGAGCACAACGAGTGGCGTATTACGCTGCTGATAATGCTCCGCAGCATCGAAAATACTCATAAGTTCGCCCTCAGGCAATAGGCGAGTAATACCACCTTCGGTACCTGGAGCCAATTGATTGCGTAAGCGCACGTTTGCAAATGTACCTCGCATCATAACTTCGTGGTTACCACGACGCGAACCGTAAGAGTTAAAATCAGCTTGTTTCACTCCTTGCGCTTGTAAATACTCCCCAGCTGGGGCCGAGGCCTTGATATTACCTGCTGGAGAAATGTGGTCAGTCGTTACTGAGTCACCCAGTTTAGCGAGACAGCGTGCGCCTTTGATACTTGGGATCCCTGGTGGCTCTTTACTCATATTATCAAAGAAAGGGGCTTTTCGAATATAAGTAGAGCTATCTTGCCAATCATAACGCTCACTCTGATTTACCGCGATTTGTTGCCAATGTTGGTCGCCTTGGTAAACGTCTGCATAGTTCTTCTCAAACATGGCTTGTGTGACTGTCTGAGACACAAGTTCACTGACTTCTGAGACCGATGGCCAAATGTCTTTTAAGAACACATCCTGGCCATCATCGGTTTGGCACAATGGCTCATTGTAGACATCGATATCAGTGCGGCCTGCAAGTGCATAGGCAACAACAAGTGGCGGCGAGGCGAGAAAGTTCATTTTTACATCTTGGTGGATCCGCCCCTCAAAGTTGCGGTTTCCTGATAAGATGGAACTGACAACCAGCTGATGTTTAACGATGGCTTCGTTAATTTCTTTCGGTAAGGGACCTGAGTTGCCGATACAAGTCGTACAACCATAGCCAACTAAATCAAAACCTAGTTCAGCAAGCGGTTCCAATAGCTCGGCTTGTTTTAGGTAATCGGTAACTACTTTTGAGCCAGGAGCCAATGAGGTTTTTACCCAAGGCTTAGGCTTTAAGCCAAGTGTCTTTGCTTTTTGTGCAACAAGGCCTGCGGCAAGAATAACACTTGGATTAGAGGTGTTTGTGCAACTTGTGATGGCGGCAATTACGCAGGCGCCATCGACTAATTCAAACTCTTGATCTTTAAATGTAACCTTACCGACGCCAAGCGTCGCGGGCTCATCTTGATCAACTCGAGAAGTCCCGCCTTCACCAACAGTGCGAGCTTCATCTTGATCTGACACGGCATTTTTTTCACTGCGCTCATGTTGGAATTCACCTAAATGGGCTTGAATTGTTTTGCCTGCGTCATTGAGAGGAATTCTATCTTGTGGGCGCTTTGGACCTGCAAGGCTTGGAACCACTGTCGCTAAGTCTAGTGTCAGTACGTTGGTGTAAAGTGGTTCATCTCCTGGTTCTCGCCACATGCCTTGATGTTTGGCATAACCTTCGATTAATGCAATTTTTTCTTCATCACGATTGGTTAGTCGTAGATACTCCAAGGTTTCGTTATCAATGGGGAAAATACCGCAGGTTGCCCCATATTCAGGTGCCATGTTGGCGATGGTGGCACGATCGGCAAGTGGTAAGTCTGCTAAGCCATCACCAAAGAATTCGACAAACTTACCCACTACGCCGTGTTCACGTAGCATTTGTGTCACGGTGAGTACCAAATCAGTTGCGGTTGTGCCTTCAGGCAACTGTCCTTCCAGTTTAAAACCAACGACCTGAGGAATGAGCAGCGAAATTGGCTGACCAAGCATGGCGGCTTCGGCCTCAATGCCGCCTACGCCCCAACCTAAAATGCCAAGACCGTTGATCATTGTGGTATGAGAGTCAGTTCCCACTAATGTATCAGGGTAGGCGAATGGCATACCATCGATTTCTTTTTCGAATACGACACGTGCTAAATACTCTAGGTTAACTTGGTGCACGATCCCGGTTGCGGGTGGCACCACTTTTAGATTGTCAAACGCGCCTTGCCCCCAGCGCAAAAATTCATAGCGCTCTTTGTTGCGTTGGTACTCTAACTTTGCATTAAGATCAAAGGCGCCATCGTGGCCATATTCGTCTACTTGTACAGAGTGGTCTATGACCATTTCAGCGGGTGATAAGGGATTGATTTTATTTGGATCGCCACCGAGTTTTGCCATAGCGTCACGCATTGCTGCAAGATCCACGATGGCTGGTACGCCTGTAAAATCTTGCATCACGACACGCGCGGGCGTAAATGCAACTTCTTTACTGGGTTTATCTTCCGGCTTCCAGTTGAGTAAGGCATCGATGTCTTGAGCAGTCACGTTCTTGCCATCTTCATGACGCAGTAAATTTTCTAATAAAATTTTAAGCGAAAACGGTAATCTTCTTGCCCTATCGCTTAAAGCTGGAAGTGAGTGAATATGGACCTGACGCTCGCCGACGGTAAGCTGAGTCAGGGTGTTATATGAATTATTCATGCTTGACCCTTTCCTTATACCAACTGCACTTAAGATTTGCTCTATATAAGAGGGAAGTAGAGCATCCAATTAAATGAATTGGTTTTGTTCTAAAAATGCATAACAAGGTGCATAGAATGTACCAGTTGCAGACTTGCCGTTTTTTTGTACTGCTATAGTCCTAGTGTTGATTGGACACTTTTTCAAGGGGGAAGTGCACTTTCGCGAAGCATCGGTGCACTAAAAAGGTGAGCATTTTTGTAATTAAATACGTCAGCGTGTGAGATTGCTAGCCAAAGGAAATGGGTTTTCGGCCTGTATTTTTGTCTACTTGTGTGTAAGATTTTCCTGACTTTTGTCGTTTTTTCTTACTCGGCGTTGGTGCCGTTTCGGCGCGTGGAGTGGCAACTGCACGCGGTTGCGGCGTTGCATCAGGTGCTAAGGTTAAATGAAATTCATCACCATCAAAATGCAGAATATCGCCTGAATAAATCTTTTTACGTTTTTGCGTACATATTTCATCGTTGACTGCTACATAACCTTCAGTGATCAATAACTTAGCATGTCCACCAGTTTCTGCTAAGTCGAGCACTTTCAAAAGGTTACACAATTCTATCGGCTCTTCTTCGAGCTCAATTTCAATAAACCCATCTTGCATTTTCATAACCCCAACATGCCGTATTTATCTAACACAGCCAGTGTCTTATTGCCTTATACGACAGTATATAAAATTACTGCGGTGAATGACGAAACTTTTTCGTTAAATCCGGGGTCTTTAACATTACTGAAGCATTTGGTGTGTATCTTGCACGCCGTCCACGCGATTTGTTTTTATCAGTATTTTATGGAGGCAACGATGGGTATTCGCACAGCATTAAGAAAAGAGCTTATGAATGTAGATAAGACAGATCTAATGACCGCGGATGATGTACGTCACTATGTCAATGAGTCTCTCACACAAGCCAAGGATAAGCTTTCTGTCATCTCCCGATTTAATGAGCATCATAGTCAGGTGCAAGCCGGGCTGCCAAGTCAGGAGCGGCATCTACGTCATCAACAGCATCGATTGTTTAAAGATATTCTCTACCCAAAAACATCTGTTGAAAATTGGTTGTCTAGGTGTTAATTTGAAGCATTAATAAGACTGAGGTTGAAGTGTACTTCCCAGATAAGGTGCATTTCAAACCGAGGCGTAACACCAAGGATGACAATGCAACGTATTTTCGCAATTGCTACTTTATTGTTGAGTGGCTGTAGCACCCAAACCTTACATATCTTTGAATCCGGTCTTGATGAAGGTACTAGAGCTAACTTAGTTCAAGCGTTAGAAAAGCGAGATATTCATTATCGTTTTACCGAGCTTCCCGTACCGCTACAATATGAGAGCGCACAATTAAATATTCCACCGATGACTTCAGGCGACAATTGGCTTAGGGAAATTGAATATGTAGTGAAAGAGATTGGTTTTGATACGCTGACAATTTCAGAATTTAATATGGAAGGGCACCGTTATACACCGAATAACGCGGGGTTGTATCTGGTGCAAAACAGAGCTGCTCAAGCATTGCCAGACCTATTGTTTGCCCACCAATGTAAAGATGATTCTATCCAATTGCAGCTGAAACCCAATGGTCATTGGCAGCAGGTTGGTACTGAGTATCGGGGGCGTTGGATCTATAAAAGTAATTCTCTTACGCTCACGTGGCATGAGAAATCCGAGCAGCACCCCTACCAGCAAGTGTATGCCGAGCGTGAACATACAGTGCAGACATTACAGGGACCCAAGCCTGCAAAAACATTTACCCGCCAGCAGCTTTTTGATGGGCCTGTGCCAGTATTTAACTGTGACTTACAAGTGATCTTTGCTGAGTGAGTTAATAACTCGTTGGGCTCGTGACACTTGCTGCAGGCCGAGTTTCACCTGTTTCGTGGCGGGGACAAATGGAGTAGGAGCCGTTTGCGAGCTCTGAATCACAGGATATTCATGAAGCAAATTAGCATACATGGATTGAGTACTCGGTTTCAGCAAGAAATCAATAAATAGCTCGGCATTGTGTGCATTGGGTGAATGCTTTGCTATCGCAACCGTGGTGGTAGAAATAGGCGTTTTTCCCGAGTGCATTTTCAGAAAGTGGATCTCTAGCTGTTCGGCAAGTGCCTTATCGCGCTTATTCTCGGAGTGCTGCATCATGCTCCAGTAATAGTGATTCGCCAGCGCAAATTCACATTGGCCTTGTGCAAGCGCTCGCAGTTGATCTCTATCTCCTCCAGCAGGACGCTTTGCTAATAGCGTATTAGCGTGGTTGAGCCATGAGGAGTCATTGCTATTTGAAGAAGCATAGAGACTCGATGCTAACGTCAAGTTATAACTATGAGACCACTGGCGAATGCAAAATTTACCCTTGTAAAGCGATTTATCTAAATCCGAAAAGTGCTCGGGTAAGGGTGTAGAAACACCTTTTTTACGGAATAATGCGCGTGTCCTTATCGAAACACTGAGCCAACGCTTATCATCATCCTTGAGTTCATGATTTACTGCTTGCCAATTTGTGATCTTGTCGATAGGACGCAGTAGTGCTTTGTAATCATGCAGCTGAATTAGATCGGAGGTGAGCAACACATCGGCCTTTGAGTCCGCGCCATCGCTTTTGAGACGCTCAAGCAGTTGTGCTGATTTACCATTTACGAGGTTTACGGTGATCCCAGTCTCTTTTTCAAATGCCTGGAGGACAGGTTGAATTAATTCATATTTTCTAAATGAATAGACGTTTACTTGCGAGGTGTGGGGTTGCTTCGCAACCGCTTGACCAAAATGTACCCAAAAGAGCAAAAAAAGAAAAAGTTTACTTTTATTCATTGCAAATAAGAATTATTATCGAATAGGTGTAGCATACAATGTTCGATGAAGATGTCCAGATTTAAACGACGCGTTTTTACAAATGCTATTCTCCATAGTGCTCAACAGGTTTTTAAGCAAAGATTTCCTGTGTTGGTGTTCATATTGTTGTTTGCTTGTTTGATATATGTTGGCTTGATAGCGAATATTTACTACCAGAACCAATCAGAAAACAAAAGCGCGCAGGAGTTAACGCGGTTAGAGTACTTACTGGATAGTAAGTTGCAACACGTTGCCCACCTACTGTATTCGATAGATGCCTACCTCAACACCCATCAAGATGCAGATTTTTATGAGATAGCGCAATCACAGCTCACCACGGCGAACTTAGGGTTGAGTATGGAAACATACGCAGTGGTTTCACCTGAGCAATTCTCTACATTAGAGAAAGTGCAGCGAGAAAGAGGGTATTTTGACTTTAAAATTAGAGGCAATGTAGATGATCAGGCTAACCAATGGCTGGTGGTTACCCGTGCCGCACCTGTGTCTGAAGTTGGCCAGACAGTCGGGCAGGCGGAGGTACTTGAGAGAGATATTTTTGCAGAGCGGGATGAGAATGACTTAACGACCTATGTCCGGCCAAATAGGCAAAAACTCAGTGTATTGATAGAGCAACCGCGTTTTGGAGAGTTTAAAACGCTACTGGGATTAAGTTTTGAGTTACCTTTTTTATTGGATTCACTATTTGGCCAATTATATCAGCAGCGTAAGCAACACTTATTGGTCTCTTCAAAAAAAGAAATTATTTATAGCTCCGATTGGCAGACACGTTTCGACCTTCAGAATTTAACGCCAAGTGCGGTACACACCATTAATTTTTATGGTTTGCCCATTACCATGCAGTTGTATGATGAGGCGTGTTTACATCCAAGTTGGTTAAATAACCATAGCGTACTGATTATACTCTTTTTAGGTATTTTGGCCGCCTGTATTTTATTGGTGTGGATCCAGCTAAGACAACTGAAAAACCGCAATGAAACTGTCAATAATTTAGTTGTTGAAAGAACTAAAAGCCTAGAGGTGTCTAACCACAGGTTACAAGTCGAATCTAATAAGCGCTTAGGGGCTTTGCAGCAACAGGTCGCTGCAGAGCGTAAGTATAAGAGTTTATTCGTTAATAGCCATGAAGGTTTATTTGTACTAGACCGCGAGGGCTATATCATTGACTCCAACCCCGCTTTCAATGCGTTACTTTTTGGTGGGCGTATTCCTTCGCCAAATACAGACTTTAGTGCGCTTATGCGAGACTCTGAGTGTCATGAGCAGTGGAACCAGATTGTTGCCACGAAGCAAGCTCACCAAGAAATGGAGTGGTTAGCAAAAGCAGAATCGGGAGAGCATATCTGGCTTAGACATTCAGGGCATTGGCTGCATCAACCGGATAGTTGCCTGTATGAGGGGAGAGTGACGGATATTACTCAGGCTAAACTGTTCCAAGAGCAATTGCGATATAAAGCGCAACATGACAGCTTGACCGATCTGCTAAATCGTCAGAGCTTTGTGTCTTTGGTTGATAAGCTTCGTGAGCGTAAACGCGCCAAGTTTACTTTGCTATATATTGACTTAGACCGCTTTAAGCTAATAAACGATACCTTAGGCCATCAAGCCGGCGATAAGCTGCTTATTGAATTTGCAACAAGAATGCGTATGCTGCTTAGTAGCTATGCCGATATTGCCCGGCTTGGTGGTGATGAATTCGCCGTCCTTATTTACGATGAGCATCTACTTGAACCAATTGAGGGGGTGCTTGAAGATATTCTTGCGCGGATCCGAGCGCCATTTCTGTATCAGGGTAACAGTCATTGTGTAAGTGGTAGCGTTGGCGTACGTCACTTTACCGCTCCGTGTCTACATTGCGATGCAGAGAAACTACTACATGATGCCGATATTGCAATGTATGAGGCAAAGAAGCGAGGTAAGAACACTTATCATATATTCACTAATGCTATCGCTTGCGAAGCGGGTCGAAAGATCCAGATTGAGCAAGCGCTACAGGCAATAGTCATGTCTCGCGAATTAAGCCTGAATTTGCAACCCGTTTATTGTCAAAAAGGGCAGAATTTAAAAGGGTTTGAAGCGCTACTACGCTGGAATAGCCCAACGCTCGGAGAAGTAAGTCCTGCGGAATTTATTCCCATCGCAGAACAATGCGCGAAGATTTCAGAGCTTGGTCGCTGGGTATTTGATCAGGCGATTAAGTTTATCAATGCCATAGGAGACAGCACCCTTTTTGTCGCGGTTAATGTTTCTCCGTTGCAACTCCAGTCGCAGGAATTTATCGATTGGTTAGTGTCTCGCTGTGAGGATGAAAATGTTGCGATGAAACAAATTAAGCTTGAGTTGACAGAATCCGCCATGATGGCAGAGGAAAACATGCTTATAGGGCCGCTGGAGCAACTTCATCAGGCGGGATTTGGCATCTATATTGATGACTTTGGCACAGGTTATAGCAGCCTTTCCCGGCTCAATCATCTTCCTGTGGATGGCATTAAAATAGATAGGGCTTTTATGTCCGGCATTGAGCTGGGCGGTAAGGCGACGCAACTCATTGAAGCAATTTGTGCGATTGCGCACAGCTTTAACCTTGTCGTGACAGCCGAGGGCATTGAAACGGCAGCGCAGCTTGATACGTTATCAAGGCTTTATTGTCATCAAACGCAAGGCTATTTTATGTCGAAGCCGCTGGTTGTGGCAGAAGCTAAACGCCTCGCTTTGCCGAGCAAAAAAGTGCATCAGTTATTTGCCTAGTTAACCTGAGGTTTGGATAACAAAGTGACATCTTATGAGGTAATAGAAACAATGGTTGAAAAAGTAAAAATACCTATTGACCTTAACATGGGTTGAGGTTTTAACCTGCCTTCATCAACTTTTGGAGTCAGTCATGGAATTAGAAGCGAATATCAATCAATATCTTAGCAGCTTATCGTTACAGCACTTTGCTGGGATTGAGCTGGTCACCGAGTTACAACAAAAACACCTCTCTCGTTACGCCTTCTCAAGTATTAATGCCATGTATGGTGAGCGTATGTTGCTTGACCCATTACCACTATTTAACCGCTTAGTGATCAACAAACAAGGAGGCTACTGCTTTGAGCATAACAAGGTGGCATTTTTAGCGTTGCAACAGCTTGGGTTTACGGTAAGGCCGGTTCTTGCGAGAGTAATGCTAAATGGTAACCTCTCCAATCCTCGTTCTCATCGGATGACATTGTTAAATTTGGACGGCGAGCAGTATTTGGTTGATGTGGGGTTTGGAGTGAAGTCTCCTCGTGTACCGATTAACATCAATCAGGCCTTAACTATCCAAGGTCGGCAGACTTATCAGGTACAAAAAACAGCAGACACAGTTAAAGTTACTTTGTTAGAGGAAGGAGAAGCACCGCTCACTTTATATCATGTCGACCTTGCTGAAGTGTTCGAATCCGATTGTGAAGTGGCACACTTTTATTCCCATCAACATCCTGAAGCGGCGTTTGTGAATAACTTAGTGGTTTCTCGAATTACAGATTGCCATCGTTATTTACTGCGTAATCAGAGTTATTTTGAATGGCATGAATGTGATGGCAGTGTTACTGAAACTGCAGTTGAGAGCTTTGCTCAGCTGGAGCAGTTGGTAAAAGAGACATTTTTGCTTGAAACGCCAAGAGCAGTTTTAAAAAGCGTATACGATAAAGTCCTAACTCGCGCCGCAAATAAACCAGTCGAACGTTAATTCGACTGGTTTTATGTGAATTAGTTTACGGTATTATCACCTTCTAGCTTAGTCTTCCAACCTAGAAACCACAAAATAGGGGTTAAGATACTCGGCTTTTTGATTATAGCGCAGAGGCTCGCCATTCACTTGGCTGACCTTTGCCCCTGCGATACTCGCCACCGCGTGTCCGGCCCCGGTATCCCACTCTGAAGTTGGGCCAAGACGAGGGTAAACATCGGCTTTACTTTCTGCCACTAAGCATAACTTAAGTGAACTGCCTTTAGGCACCATGTCGACTTGCTCGAAGCGGGTAAGGTACTCAGCTAAATCTGGTGAAGGATGTGAGCGCGAGCCAACTACTTTGATTAAACCTTGATTGGGCTTGGTGGTGACTTTGAGCTCTATGCGAGCTTCACCCGTTTGCTTGAACGCGCCAATACTTTTTTCTGCAAGGTAGCTTTCATTAAGTGCTGGAGCATGAACAACACCAAGAATGGGTTCACCGTTATTGATAAGTGCAATATTTACCGTAAATTCGCCATTTTTCTTGATGAATTCCTTGGTGCCATCAATGGGGTCAACCAGCCAATACTCTTGCCATTGTTGGCGTTCTTGCCAATCTATACCCGCGCTTTCCTCGCTTAATATCGGCATTTCGGGAGTTAGAGTCTTTAGGCCTGCAACAATAATTTGATGTGCAGCGAGATCTGCCTCAGTGACGGGACTTTCATCTTCTTTATATTCAACATTAAAGTCCTTGGCATAAATCTCCATAATCGCTTCACCAGCGCGAATACTTAGATTTAATACTTCTTCCAGCAGATCCGTATGATTCATGACTTACCCTATTAAATTTTTTGACAGTAGATAGTGTATTAGCTGCTGGACAGATTCTTCCAGCGACTGCTCGGAAGTATTTAAACATATTTCTGGACTGATTGGGGGCTCATACGCCGAATCAATGCCAGTAAAGTGTTTTATTTCTCCAGCACGCGCTTTTTTATACAAACCTTTAGGGTCTCGTTGCTCGCAAACTGCAAGCGGCGTATCTAGGTATACTTCAATAAACTCGCCGCTTGCGACTAAGTTACGCACCATATCTCGTTCTGCTTGAAAAGGAGAGATAAAAGCGGTGAGTACCATTAGTCCCGCATCGACCATGAGTTTGCTGAGTTCACCCACTCGACGAATGTTTTCGACTCGGTCTTCATCGCTGAACCCTAAGTCTTTACACAGTCCATGCCTGACATTATCTCCATCAAGGAGGTAGGTATGTATGCCTTTTGCTTGCAGTGCATGCTCAAGAGCATTGGCCACGGTGCTTTTACCTGAGCCTGAAAAGCCTGTAAACCAAAGCACGCAAGGCTTATGACCTTTTAATTCGCTACGTTTTGTTTTATCTACGGCATAGTTATGCCAAACAATATTTTCGTCCATACTTTGCTCTATTAAAATGGAAAGACAAATGGAATAACAGTCAGTACCGTCGCTGAATAAATCAACGACAAGGGCAGTCCCATGGTGACGTAATCACGAATTCGATAGTTGCCTGCGCTATACACCATGAGGTTAGTTTGATAGCCAAAAGGTGAGATAAAGCTCGCGGATGCGCCAAAGGCTACCGCCATTACAAATGGCAATGGACTTACATCAAAGCCACTTGCCAGCGCATAAGCTACTGGGAATGAAAGTGCAGCCGCGGCATTGTTAGTGATGAGTTCGGTAAATATCACAGTCATCACAAAAATGGCGATAAATGCACCGTAAGGACCAAAATCCCCTAACAACCACAATAAGCTCGAAGAAATCTCGGCTGCCAGCCCGGTTTCAATCATTAACTTCGCCAGTCCTATCGCACTGCCAACAATAGCGACAAGCTCAATAGGAAAACGGCGTTTCATCTCTGGGACTTTAATTGTACCGAGCACCACAAGGGCAGCGAGTAACACGATTAACCCTTTTACCAGCGGTACAACTCCAAAGATGCTAAGGCCAACCACTGTCGCAAAACTCGCAAGTACGGTGTTGGACTTATTGCGAGATAGATGTGTTTGTAAATCTAGGCCCGAGATATACACAAATTCGCGTTTGAGATTGGGGAGTGCATAAAAATCGCTGCTTGGTGCTAGTATTAAAGAGTCACCCGCTTGTAATTCGACCTGACCGATTCCACCTTGTAGGCGATCATGACCACGACGTATCGCAATAATAGCAGCATGAAACTGCTCTCTAAAGCGGATCTCTTTAATGGTTTTTCCAAGAAAGCGTGAAGACTGACTGACGACCACTTCCACCAAGTGCTCAACGTCTTTCTCGTGTTTATCATGGACTATCTTTAATCCATCGAAACGCTGTAACAGTGGCACTGAGTTGATGTCGCCCACAAATAGCAGAACATCACCAGCAAGAATTTCTTGTTGTGGCGTAACGGCGCAGATCCGTCGTTCACCACGAATGATTTCAGCAAGAAATAAGTCTTTGAGGTCGCGCAGGCCGTTTTCTTCAACCGTGCGGCCAACTAGCTTGGAGCTTGGCTCAACTTTCCCTTCTAAATAAAACGGCACGACCTCATCATTATTTTTGCCGTTGTCGGGCAAATATTTGAGCATAATCGTGATGGTCAATAAACCAACACTCAGGACGGCAAGACCAACTAAGGTAAAGTCAAAAAAGCCCAGCGGTGCCATCCCTGCTTCTACGGCAAAGCCATTAACAATAAGGTTGGTAGAAGTACCTATTAGCGTTAACGTACCACCTAAAATAGCGGTATAAGAAAGCGGTAATAGCAGCTTAGAAGGCGCGTGTGTTTTGCTCTCTTTAACGGTGGTGATCAGCGAAGCAACCACCGCAGTGTTATTGGTAAAAGAAGACAAAAAGGCGGTGGATAAACCCAGTTTAATCACCGCTTTTGCGAGACTACCTTGTGCCATTGAGTGGGCGAGTTTTTTGACTAAGGTTGTTTTTTCAATCGCAATAGAAACTAGGATAAGTAGCACAAGCGTGATTAAAGACGGGTTCGCATAATTCACCAACATCGATTCAAGATCGATGAGGCCAGTCAAATAACTAGTGGCGATTGCGCCTGTGAATAGCCATGCAGCGTTAATGCGTGTGGCAAAAAGACACACGACTAACGCTAGCATAATGCCTGTTAAAATGACTTGTTCCATAATGACGTCATACCTCGTCTAACAGGCTAAATTGCATTATTTTAGCTTCGAAATATCAAGCGCTTGCCAATGAGGGAAGTGCTTGCGAACTAATGCATTAAACTCAATCTCAAATTCACTAAACTGACTTGAGGACGTTGCTGTTGCGGCTTGAAGCGTTTCCACCATACCTGCACCTATGGTTAGGTTAGATAGGCGATCAATTAAGATAAACGAGCCGGTTTCACGATTATTTAAATACTCATCCGCAACGACATTTTCTGTCAGCTCGATGGTTACGATAGCAATTTCATTTAATGACAATGAATCGGCTTGGCCGTGCTCAAGTGTATTCACATCGATAGTGTGCTCGATATTTTTCACGATTGCCGCGGTTTTCTTGCTACCCAATTTAAGGTTATAACTTTTACCCAATTGTAGTGGTGTTTCGTGCATCCATACCAGCTTAGCAGTGATCTGATTCGTCACCTGAGCAGTGGACTCAGCAGGCACAATCACATCACCACGACTCACATCGACTTCGTCTGCTAATGTGATAGTGAATGCTTGTCCAGTTTCCACTTGAGTTAGATTGCCATCAAAAGTCACGAGTTCTTTAATGGTTGAAGTCTTACCTGATGGCAATACTTTAACCGCTTGGCCAATGCTTAAGCTACCAGAGGTTAATGTGCCTTGGAAACCACGAAAGTCTAGATTAGGACGCACAACATATTGCACCGGGAAGCGCGCTTCAAAACCATGATTAGGCTCTGCCGCAGGAGAGTCTTCCAGCAGTTCCAGCAATGGTTTGTCTTGATAATAAGGCGTTTTGTCTGAGCGATTTACAACATTGTCGCCTTTAAGTGCTGACATTGGCACAAAGCGAATATCTCGTACGTTCAGTTGTTCAGCAAATTTCAAATAGTCGGCCTTTATGCGCTCAAATACGGCCTCATCAAAATCAACAATATCCATCTTGTTTATCGCGACAACGAACTGTTTGATACCCAGTGAATCACAAATAAAGCTATGGCGTTTAGTCTGAACTTGGACACCATAACGGGCATCGACAAGAATAATGGCCAAATCACTGGTCGAAGCACCCGTAACCATATTACGGGTGTACTGCTCGTGTCCTGGCGTATCGGCAATAATAAATTTACGCTTCGCAGTTGAGAAATAGCGGTAAGCCACATCAATGGTAATACCTTGCTCACGCTCTGCTTGTAAGCCATCAACAAGTAACGCTAAATCTAGATCTTCACCCGCATTGCCGACTTTTTCATTGTCTTTGTGTAGCGCAGCTAATTGGTCTTCATAGATTTGATGGCTATCGTGCAGCAAACGGCCGATCAGCGTTGATTTACCGTCATCTACGCTGCCGCAGGTCATCATGCGCAACAAACTCTTGTCTTGCTGACGTGCTAAGTAGGTTTCAATGCCTAATTCTTTCACTTCATTTGCTGTTGACATTAGAAATACCCCTCGCGCTTTTTCTTCTCCATTGACCCTGACGAATCGTGATCAATCACTCGCCCTTCACGTTCTGACGACGTAGATAACAACATTTCTTCGATAATTCCGGTAAGTGTATCGGCTTCTGATTCAACAGCCCCCGTTAGTGGGTAACAGCCTAGCGTTCTGAAGCGTACTGATTTCATTTCAGGCACTTCACCTTCTGCAAGTGGCATACGGTCATCATCGACCATAATTAACGTTCCGTTACGCTCGACAACCGGTCTTGGCTTAGATAGGTAAAGTGGCACTATCTCAATACCTTCTTGGTAGATATATTGCCAAATATCGAGCTCTGTCCAGTTTGATAATGGGAAAACTCGAATGCTTTCGCCAGGGTTCACTTGGCCGTTATACGTATTCCATAACTCCGGACGTTGGTTTTTAGGATCCCAGCGATGGTGTTTATCTCTAAATGAGTAAACTCGTTCTTTTGCGCGAGATTTTTCTTCATCACGGCGCGCACCACCAAAAGCCGCATCAAAGCCATATTGATCTAGCGCTTGCTTAAGGCCTTGTGTTTTCATGATATCGGTATGCTTAGATGAACCATGAACAAATGGACTTATATTCATCTCTAGCCCTTCTGGGTTTTTGTGCACAAGCAGTTCAAATCCATACTCTTTTGCTAATCTATCGCGAAACTCGATCATTTCTCTAAATTTCCAATTGGTATCAACGTGGAGTAGAGGAAAAGGGATCTTCGCAGGGTAGAAAGCCTTACGAGCAAGATGAAGCAGTACCGACGAGTCTTTACCAATCGAGTACAGCATTACTGGGTTTTCAAACTCTGCGGCAACCTCTCGGATGATCTTTATGCTCTCAGCTTCGAGTTGCTGGAGATGGGTTAAAGCCATGATTAATGTCCTACTTATAAATTTAACTATCTGTTACGGTTATTACGCGACTTGCGTAATGGGTTGAGCAAAGCTACTGATTTGATTGTTCTTATTAAACCAAGCTAATTGCTCATGTAATGCTGCTACTTCACCAATAATCAATAGTGCTGGCGACTGAATATCATGCGCAGTAATAGTCTGTGCAAGTTGATCTAATTGTGTTCTTACTACACGCTGAGATTTACGCGTGCCATTCTCAACAATTGCTACAGGTGTATTCGGCGAGCGGCCATAAGCGAGTAATTGTGCCTGAATGTGTGGAGATTTTATCACTCCCATGTATACGGCAAGCGTTTGATTCGCCTTAGCTAAGCCTTCCCAGTCGAGTTCTTGTCCATCTTGCTTGCAATGCCCAGTCACAAATTGAATAGCTTGAGCATGATCTCTATGAGTTAATGGAATACCAGCGTATGCGCTACATCCTGCAGCAGCAGTAATGCCCGGAACAATTTGATATTTAACGCTATTTTCGGCCAACACTTGCACTTCTTCGCCACCGCGACCATAAATAAATGGGTCGCCGCCTTTTATCCTACAAACCTTTTTACCTTGTTTGGCTAAATCAACCAAAATCTCATTGGTGTGTTCTTGTTTAACACTATGATTACCGGCTTTTTTGCCCACGCAGATTAAATCAGCGTCACGACGTACAAGATCCATTATTTCGTCAGATACCAGATAATCATACACTACCACATCGGCTTGTTGCATTAGTTGTAATGCCTTAAGCGTCAGTAGCTCAGGGTCGCCAGGACCCGCACCGACGACATAAACTTCGCCTTCAGGGGAGGGAGTGCTTTCTAGCATGGCTTCAAGTTGAATTTGTGCATTTTCATTGTTACCAGCTTGTACTTCACTTACCACATTTGAATCAAAGACAGATTCCCAAAACTGACGGCGGTCAGCAAAGTGTTTAAAGTGCGCTTTCACTTTATGTCTGAATTGACCGACAAGTGTTGCCAGCGGACCTATATGCTGTGGAATAAGGGTTTCTAACTTCTCTCGTAATCGTCTTGCAAGGACGGGCGCAGTTCCAGCACTGGATATGGCAATCGTTATAGGGTTTCTATCCACGATTGAAGGAAAAATAAAATTACACTTTGGTTGGTCGTCGACTACGTTAACGAAAAGGTTACGGGCTTCAGCAAGCTCTGCTACCTCTGCATTTACGGCCTCAATATCCGTTGCCGCAACGACTAACATGGCATTATCTAGGTCTGATGCATCAAATGGCTTATGTCGAAGTGCAACGCTTGCATCCGCTGCTAGTGATAAAAGCTCAGTGCAAAACTCAGGTGAAACCAAAGTGACTGCTGCATTGGCTTTTAAAAAGGCGCGGCACTTTCTCAGCGCAACCTCACCACCACCTACAATCAATACAGGTTTATTTTCTAGTTTGGTAAAAATTGGCAAGTATTGCACGATAACCTCTGCTAAACATCACGACGGTTGATATCAATATTGATTGATATCAGTAATAGAGCGCAGCATATAGAGTTGCAAATGTGGGAAAAAATAATTTAAACCGACTCCATATAACCAAAAGTTATAAAAAAACCAGTTAAATGTAATTTTCTTTTTATTTCATGTGGTTAACTTAAGTTTCCGCTGTGATTTGACGATTATAGTGTTTGGTTATGAGATATTCATTTAATGAACAATAGTAAAAACCGCGTCCGACAGCTAATTGTATGCGGACATTTGTCCTATTGCTGGTCCTGCTGTATGCATTTAACTAGGGTCTGTTGACCTTTGCTGTTTGATTTTTGTTCTTCTGAGAGGGTTTTGGTCGCGGCGCTCAATTTGCCGCCTAGTAATCTAGGCAAAAGTTGAGCAACAATGAACAAAGCGCACTCAGGTGAACCCAAAGGGCAGCGCTTGATTGGCATTTCTTCTGTGTTGCCCCACAAGGATGTGGGGTAAGGTGACTTTGCAGGAGCACAAAGTCTTTATCGCCTAACTCACATAGAGCAACTATGCTACGCAGGCTCTGCCTTGTATAAATACCAATCAAGTTGCTGCAAAAACAAACTTGAAAGATGAACAGGCCCTAGGCTTATTACATAGAATGAAAAGGAACACGGTAATGACTTTACAATCTGATGCTCGGTTGTCGCTGAGTTTAATGGATTTGACCTCTTTGAAAGAGGACGATACGCCGGCAAGTATTCTCGCGTTATTGAATAGCATTAACCCTGATATTGGACTACCAGCGGCTATTTGTGTGTATCCGCAGTTTGTGACGTTAGTAAAAGAAGAGTTGGAAAAGCGAGAGTGGTCGCAGATAAAAGTAGCAACGGTGACCAACTTCCCCTCTGGAGAGCAAAAACTCCAGCAGGTCGTTGCACAAACTCATTCAGCAATCGCAGATGGTGCAGACGAAATTGATCTCGTGCTTCCTTATCAGCAGCTGATGGCGGGTGACCCAGATACACCTTGGCAATATGTGCATTCAAGCAAGCTTGCTTGCCAAGGTAAAGCAAAGCTCAAGGTAATCATCGAAAGTGGCGTATTGGCTAAGCCAAAGCTCATTGCGGAAGCCGCGCAGCTTGCCATAATGGCGGGCGCGGACTTTGTTAAAACAAGTACAGGAAAGGTTGCTGTCAATGCTACACCAGAAGCGGCAGAAGTTATCCTTAAGACAATCAAAAGCAGCGGTAAATCGGTTGGATTTAAAGCGGCCGGTGGAGTAAAGTCAGTAGTAGAAGCGCAGCGATATTTACGATTGGCTGAAGAAATTATGGGGGCCGAGTGGCTCAATGCCAATAATTTTAGATTTGGTGCTTCAAGCCTATTGAGTGATGTAGCAGTGGTTGTGAATGGACAGAGCGAGTGAAGCAGAAAAAATAAAACTTGAGCATGACGCGGCTAAACTGTTTTTACGCAGTTATGAAAAGCAGTTTGCAGTGCATATGCGCCATATTTGGCACAATGAGCCAAATAAACCAGACGTCAGTTGTTATCAAGGAAAAACACAGCTTGATATAGAAATAGCCCATTTTTATGCCAGTGAGAATGAAGCGATGGCTGTGCTTGGGCGTCCGCTGTCTCTCTCCACGCAAAGAGAGCTGGCAGCAATGAGCCAAGCCGCTGACTCCGATCAACTGAGTATCGGTTTACAGCGGTTGCTCAATCAAAAAGCCAAAAAATACTATGATTCACAACGCGTTTGGTTGTTAATTCGAAATGCTAGCCCCATTTATCATCTTGACGATTTTAAGCGCTTAAAAGCCACTTGGGAGATCCCTGATTGTCACCCATTTGAGCAAGTTTGGGTGCTTTGTGATTTTTATCACGGAGATTTATTGCGTCTTTTCTGAAGACCTCGCAAAACCAAGTTTAGATTAAATGTTACTTTGCATATCTTTTACACTTGTTTTCGTTTGCTTCGTCAGTATAATGGGCATCCACTTTGCAGGGGCGTAGTTCCAATTGGTAGAACAGCGGTCTCCAAAACCGATGGTTGCGGGTTCGAGTCCTGCCGCCCCTGCCAATTCAGCAACAAGTCCACATTTAAAATAACGTGACCCAAAACCACTTAAGTCGCTTATTTGTAAATTTGGATTGAATGGATTTACCCTGTTCTATGCAGGGTTGTTGTGTCTGTATTTAAGGTAAAATTGATTATGAGCACTAATGTTGAAAACTCGTCAAGCTCGATGGACACGGTAAAGTGGCTAGCTGCTATTGCACTTCTAACTGGTGCCGTAGTTGGTAATTATCTATATGCCGATTTATCTGTTTTAGTACGCGCTGTTGGCGTGGTTGCAGCTATCGCTGCGGCCTTGGGCATTTTGGTAACGACTGAAAAAGGCCGTACCTTTATCGCTTTTGCTAAAGAATCACGTATTGAAGTACGTAAAGTTATCTGGCCAACGCGTCAGGAAGCGACTCACACTACTTTCATCGTGATCATTGCAACGGTGATTATGGCATTAATCCTATGGGGATTAGATGGTATACTTTTCCGTGCAGTAGGCTTTTTAACTGGATTGGAGATCTGATCCCATGTCGGATGAGAACAAAGAAAAGAAATTACGTTGGTACGTGATCCAAGCGTTTTCGGGTTTTGAAAAACGCGTAGCACAAACCATTATCGAGCATATTAAAATCGAAGGGTTAGAAGACCTATTCGGTGAGATCCTTGTGCCGACTGAAGAAGTGGTTGAAATGCGTGCAGGTCAGAAACGTAAATCTGAGCGTAAATTCTTCCCTGGCTATGTATTAGTTCAAATGGTAATGGACGATGCGTCTTGGCACTTGGTGAATAGTACACCGCGTGTAATGGGCTTTGTTGGTGGTACGTCAGACCGTCCTGCACCAATCAGTCAAAAAGAAGCGGATCGTATTCTTAACCGTCTGCAAGAAAATGCTGAAGCACCGAAACCTGCTACTTTATTTGAGCCGGGTGAAGTGGTTCGTGTTACAGATGGTCCATTTGCTGACTTCAACGGTGTGGTTGAAGAAGTGGATTACGAAAAGAGTCGCCTGAAAGTTTCGGTACTTATTTTCGGTCGTTCAACGCCTGTAGACCTAGAATTTGGTCAGGTTGAGAAAGACAAATAAATTCTAACTTGAAAAAGTTGTCAAAGGCCGCTGATTAATCTATAATCAGCGGCCTTTTTGTTGTACGCAAAAATATGCGGCAAAAAGACTGAATTTTTTAACTGGGAAGCCGTTTGAGTACGCGTCCTCGCGCGCACGAGGCAAAGACCCACAATTGAGGTATTATCATGGCTAAGAAAGTTGAAGCTCTAATCAAGCTACAAGTTGCTGCTGGTATGGCTAACCCTAGTCCTCCAGTAGGTCCTGCACTAGGTCAACACGGTGTAAACATCATGGAATTCTGTAAAGCGTTCAACGCACGTACAGAGTCTATCGAAAAAGGCGCACCTGTTCCTGTTGTTATTTCTGTTTACAGTGACCGTTCTTTCACTTTTGAAATGAAGACTCCACCTGCGGCTTACCTTCTTAAGAAGGCTGCTGGTATCAAGTCTGGTTCTGGTCGTCCTAACACTGAAAAAGTTGGTACAGTTACTCGTGCTCAACTTGAAGAGATCGTTGAGACGAAACGTCCAGATCTTACTGCTGCTGATATGGACGCAGCTGTACGCACGATTGCAGGTTCTGCACGTGCAATGGGCTTGAACGTAGAGGAGTAATTGAGAATGGCTAAATTAACTAAGCGTATGCGTACTATTCGCGAGAAAGTGGATGCGACTAAAGAGTACGAAATCAACGAAGCTGTTGCTCTTCTAAAAGAACTTGCTACTGCTAAGTTCGTTGAAAGTGTTGACGTTGCTGTAAACCTAGGTATTGATGCTCGTAAATCTGACCAAAACGTACGTGGTGCAACTGTACTACCTCACGGTACTGGTCGTGATGTACGCGTAGCGGTATTCACTCAAGGTGCAAATGCTGACGCTGCTAAAGAAGCTGGTGCTGATTTAGTAGGTATGGAAGACCTTGCAGAGCAAGTTAAGAAAGGCGAAATGAACTTTGACGTTGTTGTTGCTTCTCCAGATGCAATGCGCGTTGTTGGTCAGCTAGGTCAAATCCTAGGTCCACGTGGTCTTATGCCTAACCCTAAGACAGGTACTGTAACGCCTAACGTTGCAGAAGCTGTTAAGAACGCTAAAGCTGGTCAGGTTCGTTACCGTAACGATAAGAACGGTATCATCCACACTACTATCGGTAAAGTAGACTTTGACGCTAACCAACTTCAAGAAAACCTTGAAGCGCTAATCATCGCGCTTAAGAAGGCTAAGCCTTCTACTGCAAAAGGTACTTTCGTGAAGAAAGTAAGCATCTCTACTACGATGGGTGCTGGTGTTGCTTTAGACCAAGCTACTCTAAATACTCAAGTAGTATAATTTAGAGTTTAGCGTTTACATGGCGTAAAAATTAGACTATAATTTTGCGCCATTTTGTAGAGAAGTGTGCTTCTTTACAAAGCAAAGAATTCGGGTTGAAGCGTATAATTTCGAAAATTGTTTCCATCATGGTCTACAATGAATCGATAAATTGCGCTTCCGTCCAAGACCGTAGGTGGCTTCGGCCTTAATCGTCCTACGTAGACGGTGTGAATCCCAGCTAGATTTTCCTAATCTTCTGGCTCTCGCCGTAAAAAGCATCTCTGCTAAAGTTTTTAGCAGGGTAGAGTAGAACTGAAAAACATGTTTGTTTTTCTATAAACCAGGAGTAACACCCATGGCTTTAAATCTTCAAGACAAAAAAGCAATTGTTGCTGAAGTCAACGAAGCTGCCAAAGGTGCTCTTTCAGCAGTTGTTGCTGATTCTCGTGGTGTAACAGTAGGTGCAATCACTGCTCTTCGTAAAGAAGCTCGTGAAGCTGGTGTATGGATGAAAGTTGTTCGTAACACCCTAGCTAGACGTGCGGTTGAAGGCACTGATTACGAATGCCTAAATGAATCACTAGTTGGTCCAAGCCTAATCGCTTTCTCTTCAGAGCACCCTGGTGCTGCTGCGCGTATCTTTGCAGATTTCGCGAAAAAGAACGAAGCATTTGAGCTTAAAACTGCTGCATTCGAAGGCAAAATCGTTGACGTAGATATGCTTGCTAAGCTACCTACTTACGACGAAGCTGTTGCACGCTTAATGAGCGCTATGAAAGAAGCGTCTGCTGGCAAATTGTGTAAAACAATTGAAGCGGTACGTGTACAGAAAGCTGAGCAAGCTGCTTAATTTAAGCAACGCTCCTTTCTTTAATAAATTTTTTGAACCGCATGGGTTCGTAAATAATTAGGAAATTTGAAATGTCTGTAACTAAAGACCAAATCCTTGACGCTATTGCTGAAATGTCAGTAATGGAAGTTGTTGAACTAGTAGAAGCTATGGAAGAGAAGTTCGGTGTAACTGCAGCTGCTGCTGTTGTTGCTGCTGGTCCTGCTGAAGCTGCTGAAGAAAAGACTGAGTTCGACGTAATCCTAGCTGCTGCTGGCGGTAACAAAGTTGCTGCAATCAAAGCGGTACGTGGCGCAACAGGTCTAGGCCTTAAAGAAGCTAAAGCGCTAGTTGAGTCTGCTCCTGCACCTATCAAAGAAGGTGTATCTAAGGAAGAAGCTGAAGCGCTTAAGAAAGATCTTGAAGAAGCTGGTGCTGAAGTTGAGATCAAGTAATCTAGCTCCCGCTAGGTTCGCTGCCTGAGAAATCAGGCAAGGGCTGGTGATTATTTAATCACCGGCCCTTTTGCGCTATAGAGATATGCATTTCTATCGTGCATAAATCTTCGAATTTCACTGTAATTTTCAATAACTTAGAAGTTTTTGTTGAAAATCGCAATGGCATTTGAAGTAACACTGATTTGATGGCATTAACGATTTGAATATAGCCTGAATTGTGCTCATTTAAGCCGTTAGTTAAGCAAGTTAGTGTGACAATTTAGATGTTGTTATCATGGCTTAGATGCCAGTGAAGTCTGTTCAATTTTGGACAGGTTGGGTCAAAGATCAGCAAGCTGAGGAACCCCATGGCTTACTCTTATTCTGAAAAGAAACGTATCCGTAAGGATTTTGGTAAACGTCCACAGGTTTTGGACATACCTTTCCTACTGCAAATGCAGTTGGAATCGTTCGATAAGTTCATTGCGCCTGATGCCGATGGCGATACTGGATTGGAAGCTGCTTTCCGTTCTGTATTCCCTATCAAGAGCTACTCGGGCAACTCTGAACTTCAATACGTCAGTTATCGTATTGGCGAGCCAGTATTTGACGTTAAAGAATGTCAAATTCGCGGTGTGACATATTCTGCTCCACTTCGCGTTAAACTACGTCTTGTGCTAATGGACAAAGATGCACCTGGCACAGTCAAAGACATAAAAGAGCAAGAAGTTTACATGGGCGAAATCCCGCTCATGACAGACACCGGTACTTTTGTAATCAATGGTACTGAGCGTGTTATCGTTTCTCAGCTACACCGTTCACCTGGTGTATTCTTTGATAACGACCGTGGTAAATCACACTCATCTGGTAAAGTGTTATATAACGCACGTGTGATCCCTTACCGTGGTTCATGGCTTGACTTTGAATTCGACGTTAAAGATAACCTTTACGTTCGTATTGACCGTCGCCGTAAACTACCAGCATCTATCATCTTACGTGCGCTAGAGTTCACTTCAGACGAAATCTTGGCACTATTTTTTGAAACGACAAGTTTCGAAGTAAAAGATGGCAAAGTGTTGATGGAACTTGTGCCTTCACGCCTACGTGGTGAAACCGCTGCATTTGATATTAAAGATGCAAACGGTGACGTATTGGTTGAAAAAGGCCGTCGTATTACTGCACGCCACATTAAGAGCATCGAAAAGCAAGGCATCGACACTCTTGAAGTACCGCATGAGTACATCATCGGTCGTGTTGTTGCTAAAAACTATATCGACGAATCAACAGGCGAAGTGATTGCAGAAGCGAACTCTGAACTATCACTAGAGCTTATGGCTGAATTGGTGAAGGCAGGTCACTCAAAGATCGATACGCTTTACATCAACGAAGTAGACAGCGGTGCGTACATGTCAGAGACATTACGTGTTGATTCTACTAACAATCGCCTAGAAGCATTGGTAGAAATCTATCGCATGATGCGCCCTGGTGAGCCACCAACAAAAGAAGCTGCAGAAGCGTTATTTGATAACCTATTCTTCTCTGAAGAGCGCTACGACCTTTCAACCGTTGGTCGTATGAAGTTCAATAGCCGTGTTGGTTATGATTCAGACGAAGGTGACGGTACGCTATCTAAAGAAGATATCGTGAGCGTGATGAAGGTATTGATCGACATCCGTAACGGTAAAGGCGATGTTGATGATATCGACCACTTAGGTAACCGTCGTATCCGTTCTGTAGGTGAAATGGCTGAAAACCAATTCCGTGTAGGTCTTGTACGTGTTGAGCGTGCGGTACGTGAGCGTCTAAGTCTTGGTGACCTAGATAACGTTATGCCACAGGATTTGATCAACGCTAAGCCAATCTCTGCAGCAGTAAAAGAATTCTTTGGTTCTTCACAGCTTTCACAGTTTATGGACCAGAACAACCCGCTTTCAGAAGTAACGCACAAGCGTCGTATTTCTGCATTAGGTCCGGGTGGTCTAACTCGTGAGCGTGCTGGCTTCGAAGTACGTGACGTACACGTAACGCACTACGGTCGTGTTTGTCCTATCGAAACGCCTGAAGGTCCAAACATCGGTCTAATCAACTCGCTATCTACTTACGCGCGTACAAACGACTATGGTTTCTTAGAGACTCCATACCGCAAAGTAGTAGACGGTATCGTTACTGACGATGTTGATTACCTATCAGCAATTGAAGAAGGTCAGTTCGTTATCGCACAGGCGAATACAACGCTAACCGATGACAACCAATTTGCTGAAGAATTGATTCCATGTCGTTTTAAAGGTGAATCAACCTTTATGCCAAGCGACAGCATCCAGTATATGGACGTATCTCCACAGCAGGTAATCTCTGTGGCTGCAGCGCTTATCCCATTCCTAGAACACGATGACGCGAACCGCGCATTGATGGGATCGAACATGCAACGTCAAGCTGTACCTACACTACGTGCTGATAAGCCGCTAGTTGGTACTGGTATTGAGCGTACACTAGCGAAAGACTCTGGTGTAACAATCGTTGCTAAGCGTGGCGGTATCGTTAAGTATGCTGATGCAAGCCGTATTGTTGTTAACGTTAATGAAGATGAGCGCATCCAAGGTGAAGCGGGCATCGACATCTATAACTTAACTAAGTACACACGTTCAAACCAAAACACTTGTATCAACCAGAAACCAACTTGTATGGTTGGTGAGCCGGTGGTACGTGGTGACGTGCTTGCTGATGGTCCTTCAACAGACCTAGGTGATTTAGCACTTGGTCAGAACCTACGTGTAGCGTTCATGCCTTGGAATGGTTACAACTTCGAGGATTCAATCCTACTTTCAGAGAATGTTGTAAAAGAAGATCGTCTAACGACTATCCACATTCAAGAGCTTCAGTGTATTGCTCGTGATACTAAGCTTGGTCCAGAAGAAATCACTGCGGATATTCCAAACGTAGGTGAATCTGCACTAGGTAAGCTTGACGAATCAGGCGTTGTATATATCGGTGCTGAAGTGAAAGGCGGCGACATCCTTGTAGGTAAAGTAACGCCTAAAGGTGAAACGCAGCTAACACCTGAAGAAAAGCTACTACGCGCTATCTTCGGTGAAAAAGCGTCTGACGTTAAAGACAGCTCACTACGTGTACCAAACTCTGTATCTGGTACGGTTATCGACGTACAAGTGTTTACGCGTGACGGTGTTGAAAAAGACAAACGTGCACTAGAAGTTGAAGATATGCAGCTTCGCGAAGCGAAGAAAGACTTCAACGAAGAGTTCAGAATCCTTGAAGGCGGTATCCTGACTCACGCTCGTAACCTACTGATTAAATCAGGTATGAGTGAAGAGCAGCTTGCTGGCTTTAACACTGAGAAGCTACTAACGCAAAGTCTTGCTGATGAAGAGCACCAAGCAGAGCTTGAGCAACTAGCTGCACAGTATGACGAGCTTAAAGCTGACTACGATAAGCGTTTCGAGAACAAGCGTCGTAAGATCACTCAAGGTGATGACCTAGCGCCTGGCGTACTTAAGATTGTTAAAGTATACCTAGCTGTTAAACGTCGTATCCAACCTGGTGATAAGATGGCGGGTCGTCACGGTAACAAGGGTGTAATCTCAACTATCGTTCCTGTTGAAGACATGCCTTACGATGATAAAGGTCGTACTGTAGATATCGTACTTAACCCGCTGGGTGTACCATCTCGTATGAACATCGGTCAGATCCTAGAAACTCACATGGGTCTAGCTGCTCGTGGTATCGGTGAACGTCTTGAAGAAATGATGAAAGAGCAACGTGAAATTCACGAGCTACGCGAATTCATCAAAAAAGCTTACGAAATCGGTGACTGCCGTCAGAAAGTAGATATTGCTAACTTCTCTGATGATGAAATCCGTCGCTTGGCAGATAACCTTAAAGGTGGTCTTCCAATCGCAACACCAGCATTTGATGGTGCACGTGAAGCTGAAATCAAAGACATGCTAGAGCTTGGTGGTTATCCAAGAAGTGGTCAGGTAACGTTATATGATGGTCGTACTGGTGATGCATTTGAGCGTCAAGTAACAGTAGGCTACATGTACATGCTGAAACTGAACCACCTTGTTGATGACAAGATGCACGCGCGTTCAACAGGTTCTTACAGCCTAGTTACTCAGCAGCCGCTGGGTGGTAAGGCACAGTTCGGTGGTCAGCGTTTCGGTGAGATGGAGGTATGGGCACTAGAAGCATACGGTGCTGCCTACACGCTACAAGAAATGTTGACAGTGAAGTCGGATGACGTTAACGGTCGTACTAAGATGTATAAGAACATCGTAGACGGTAACCACAAGATGGAACCGGGTATGCCTGAGTCGTTCAACGTACTGTTGAAAGAAATCCGCTCGCTAGGTATCAACATCGAGTTGGAAGAAATTTAATCCGACCGCCGCAGTGCGCTGCGGCGTTGCATAACTGCAACCGGACTGAAAAGAATGTAGGGGTGAGCGTGGCTTGCCCTCAAGATTAACCTCCGACAGGAGAGCTAAGGTGAAAGACTTACTTAAGTTTCTGAAGCAACAAAATAAGACCGAAGAATTCGATGCAATTCGCATTGGTCTTGCTTCGCCAGACATGGTGCGTTCATGGTCTTACGGTGAAGTAAAGAAACCTGAGACAATCAACTACCGTACTTTCAAGCCTGAGCGTGATGGCTTATTCTGTGCCCGTATCTTCGGCCCAGTAAAAGATTACGAGTGTTTGTGTGGTAAATACAAGCGCTTGAAGCACCGTGGTGTTATCTGTGAAAAGTGTGGCGTTGAAGTAACGCTAACAAAAGTACGTCGTGACCGTATGGGTCACATCGAGCTGGCTAGCCCAGTTGCGCATATTTGGTTCTTGAAATCACTTCCGTCACGTATCGGCCTAATGCTAGATATGACGCTTCGTGATATCGAGCGCGTACTTTATTTCGAATCATTCGTGGTAACTGAGCCAGGTATGACTACGCTTGAGCGCGGTCAACTACTAGGTGAAGAAGAATACCTAGATGCACTTGAAGAGCACGGTGATGAGTTTGAAGCGAAGATGGGTGCAGAAGCTGTACTTGATCTACTTCGTGACCTAGACCTTGGTCAGTTAATCGCTGAAATGCGTGAAGAGTTGCCAACAATCAACTCTGAAACTAAGCGTAAGAAAATCACTAAGCGTCTTAAACTAATGGAAGCGTTCCACCAATCAGGTAACAACCCTGAGTGGATGGTAATGAGCGTGCTACCGGTTCTTCCACCAGATCTACGTCCTCTAGTACCACTAGACGGCGGTCGTTTTGCGACTTCAGATCTGAACGACCTTTACCGTCGTGTGATCAACCGTAACAACCGTTTGAAGCGTCTTCTAGACCTAGCTGCACCAGACATCATCGTACGTAACGAAAAGCGTATGCTTCAAGAAGCGGTTGATGCGCTACTTGATAATGGTCGTCGTGGCCGTGCAATTACGGGTTCTAACAAGCGTCCACTGAAGTCGCTTGCTGACATGATCAAAGGTAAGCAAGGTCGTTTCCGTCAAAACCTTCTAGGTAAGCGTGTTGACTACTCAGGCCGTTCTGTTATCACCGTTGGTCCTACGCTGAAACTACATCAGTGTGGTCTACCTAAGAAGATGGCACTTGAGCTATTCAAGCCATTTATCTACGGTAAACTAGAGCGCCGTGGTATGGCGACAACCATCAAAGCTGCGAAGAAGATGGTTGAGCGTGAAGTACCAGAAGTTTGGGACGTACTAGACGAAGTTATCCGTGAGCACCCGGTTTTACTTAACCGTGCGCCAACACTTCACCGTCTAGGTATCCAAGCATTCGAACCTGTACTTATCGAAGGTAAAGCGATTCACCTGCACCCGCTAGTGTGTGCGGCGTATAACGCTGACTTCGATGGTGACCAAATGGCTGTTCACGTACCACTGACGCTTGAAGCGCAGTTGGAAGCGCGTGCATTGATGATGTCTACCAACAACATCCTAGCACCAGCTAACGGTGAACCAATCATCGTTCCCTCACAGGACGTTGTACTAGGTCTTTACTACATGACTCGCGATCGTATCAACGGTAAAGGTGAAGGCACTGTATTTAAAGATGCTAAAGAAGCAGAAAAAGCATACCGTGTAGGTGCAGCTGAGCTTCACGCTCGTGTTAAAGTGCGTATCACAGAAGTGACTATCGACGAAGAAACACGTGAGCGCGGCACGTTAACTCACCTAGTAGATACGACAGTAGGTCGTGCAATCCTTTCATTGAATATCCCTGAAGGCTTGCCGTTTGAACTGATCAACAAACCACTAGGTAAGAAACAAATTTCTGGTCTTCTTAACGAGTGTTACCGTCGTCTAGGCCTTAAAGATACTGTTATCTTTGCTGACCAAGTGATGTATACCGGTTTCCACTACGCGATGAAATCAGGTGTTTCTATCGGTATCAATGACATGGTAATCCCACCAACTAAAGGTGAGATCATCGATCGTGCGGAAGCTGAAGTTGCAGAAATCAACCAACAGTTCCAATCAGGTCTTGTAACTGCCGGTGAGAAATACAACAAAGTTATCGATATCTGGTCACGTGTAAACGAAAACCTTTCTCGCGAGATGATGGCTAACCTTTCAAAAGAAACGGTCATCAACGCTGAAGGCAACGAAGAAGAGCAACCGTCATTTAACTCAGTGTTTATGATGGCAGACTCTGGCGCTCGTGGTAGTGCTGCTCAGATCCGTCAGCTAGCGGGTATGCGTGGTCTAATGGCACGTCCAGATGGTTCAATCATCGAAACGCCAATTACAGCGAACTTCCGTGAAGGTCTAAACGTACTACAGTACTTTATCTCGACGCACGGTGCGCGTAAGGGTCTAGCGGATACGGCACTTAAGACAGCGAACTCGGGTTACCTAACTCGTCGTCTAGTAGACGTAGCACAAGATTTGGTTATCAATGAATCAGACTGTGGTACCGAAGAAGGTCTAGTAATGAAGCCGCTAATTGAAGGTGGTGACGTTGTAGAGCCGCTTCGTGAGCGTGTACTAGGTCGTGTTGTTGCTGAAGACGTGGTTAAGCCTGGTACAACAGAAGTACTGGTTGAACGTAACGTAATGATTGACGAAAAACTGTGTGACCTTCTAGAAGAGCACTCAGTAGACGAAGTTAAAGTACGTTCTGTAATCACCTGTCAAAACGACTTTGGTGTGTGTGCACACTGTTATGGTCGTGACTTGGCACGTGGCCACATCATCAACCCTGGTGAAGCAGTTGGTGTAATCGCGGCACAGTCAATCGGTGAGCCGGGTACACAGCTTACGATGCGTACATTCCACATCGGTGGTGCGGCATCACGAGCTTCTGCAGAGAACAGTGTTCAAGTTAAGAACAATGGTAATCTGAAACTTCACAATGCTAAGTTTGTAATCAATGCTGATGGCAAAATCGTTATCACGTCTCGTTCAACTGAGATCACGATAATCGATGAGCACGGTCGTGAGAAAGAGCGTTATAAAGTTCCTTACGGTGCAGTATTAACTGTACAAGATGGTGCTGACGTTAAAGGTAACGATATCGTTGCTACTTGGGACCCGCATAGTCACCCAATCATCATTGAACATGAGTCAAAAGTATCGTTCAGCGATATTGATGATTCAAACACTGAAGCACAGACTGATGAATTAACTGGTCTAACACGTGTGGTTGTTAAGGATCTTGCGAAAGTAAACGCGAAAGAGCCTAAACTAATCATTGAGAACGAAGAACGTGGTCTTCAAGAGATCCGTCTACCTTCATTCACAACGATTGAAATCACAGATGGTGCAACAGTACTACCTGGTTCGGTACTGGCTCGTATTCCACAAGAAGGTTCGAAGACTCGTGACATCACGGGTGGTCTACCTCGAGTTGCTGACCTATTCGAAGCGCGTAAGCCAAAAGATCCTGCAATTCTTGCAGAAATCACAGGTACCGTTAGCTTCGGTAAAGAGACCAAAGGTAAGAAACGTCTTGTAATCACACCGGAAGAGGGTGATGCATACGAAGAGATGATCCCGAAATGGCGTCAGCTTAACGTGTTCGAAGGTGAGCAAGTGGCTAAAGGTGAAGTAATCGCCGATGGTCCAGAGTCTCCGCACGACATCCTACGTCTACGTGGTGTTACTGATGTATCTAACTACATCACTAACGAAGTACAAGAAGTATACCGCCTACAGGGTGTAAAGATTAACGATAAGCACATTGAGACTATCGTTCGTCAGATGCTTCGTAAGTGTATCATCCTTGATGGTGGTGACAGTGAGTTCCTAGTAGGCGAGCAAGCTGAAGTTGCACGTGTAAACATCGCTAACCGTGAACTAGAAATGCAAGGTAAGATCCCAGCTAAGTTTGAAATCCAACTAATGGGTATTACTAAAGCGTCACTTGCGACTGAATCGTTTATTTCTGCGGCATCGTTCCAGGAAACAACACGTGTTCTAACCGAAGCTGCGGTTAACGGTAAGAGCGATGAGCTACGTGGTTTGAAAGAAAACGTAATCGTGGGTCGTTTGATCCCTGCGGGTACAGGTTTCGCATACCATGAAGAGCGCATCAACCGTCGTAAGCAAGGTGAAGCAGCTGTTGAAGAGCAAACAGTAAGTGCTGAAGAGGCAACTCAAGCGCTAACAGACGCACTAAACGCTGATTTACTAGGTGGCAACGAGTAATACTCGCCATTTAGCTAATTAATTGAAAAACCGCTGTGTGAATGCAGCGGTTTTTTTATGCCTTTTCAACTCGCTGGTCGAATTGCCATCAAAGCGTCACATCAATATGTATACTGCAACAAAGGTTTTTCAATGCAATCGTCAACTTTTGTTAACTTTCAATAGCTTCGCAGACAAAACCATCCGAATTGCATGCATTTACTTAGCGCTGATGACGACTTTTGGTTGACAGGTTAAACTTTGGTCATTAAAATTCGGCCACCCATTTTAGTCGTTCAAGAAAATTGGATTTGACCTAAATGGTAAGATTTTATTTTTCAGTAGTAATTTATTAATTCAGGAGCTATTTAATGGCAACTATTAACCAGCTAGTGCGTAAGCCACGTCGTAGCAAGGTTACAAAGAGCAACTCAGCTGCTCTTAAAGCTTGTCCACAAAAGCGTGGTGTATGTACTCGTGTATATACAACAACACCTAAGAAACCAAACTCTGCATTACGTAAAGTAGCGCGTGTACGTTTAACTAACGGTTTCGAAGTAACTTCATACATTGGTGGTGAAGGTCACAACCTACAAGAGCACAGTGTAATCCTAATCCGTGGTGGTCGTGTTAAAGACTTACCAGGTGTGCGTTTCCACACTGTTCGTGGTGCACTTGACTGTGCAGGCGTAAACGACCGTAGACAGGCTCGTTCTAAGTACGGTGCAAAACGTCCTAAGGGCTAATGGTTCTCCGTTAGTAAGGCCAAGCACTTAAGTTTTAAATTTTTATATATTGTTTTGGGAATCCGTGTTTAGCACGGACCTGAAGATACCGGAGAAAGAAAATGCCTAGAAGACGCGTAATAGGTCAACGTAAAATTCTTCCAGATCCGAAGTTCGGATCAGAGCTTCTTGCTAAATTCGTTAACGTAGTAATGCTTGACGGCAAGAAATCTACTGCTGAAAAAATCGTATATGGTGCGCTAGACGTGGCTGCTGAAAAATCAGGCAAGTCGCACCTAGAAATCTTTGAATCTGCACTTGATAACGTTCGCCCACAGGTAGAGGTTAAATCTCGCCGTGTTGGTGGTTCAACGTACCAAGTACCAGTTGAAGTACGTCCAGTGCGTCGTAACGCACTAGGTATGCGTTGGTTGGTTGAAGCTGCACGTAAGCGTGGCGAAAAATCAATGGGTCTTCGTCTTGCTCAAGAGATGATCGACGCTGCTGAAAACAAAGGCACTGCGGTTAAGAAACGTGAAGACGTTCACCGTATGGCTGAAGCGAACAAAGCATTCGCTCACTACCGTTGGTAATCTGCTAACACCCTTTAAGAGGATATTATGGCACGGACAACTCCGATTGAGCGCTACCGTAACATTGGTATATGTGCTCACGTAGATGCGGGTAAAACAACTACGACCGAGCGCGTACTTTTCTATACTGGTCTTTCTCATAAGATTGGTGAGGTACACGACGGTGCTGCAACTATGGACTGGATGGAGCAGGAGCAAGAGCGTGGTATCACGATCACTTCTGCTGCAACGACGTGTTTCTGGAAAGGGATGGATGCTCAGTTTGATGAGCATCGTGTAAACATCATCGATACTCCAGGACACGTAGATTTTACTATCGAAGTAGAGCGATCATTGCGCGTACTTGATGGTGCTGTTGTTGTGTTATGTGCTTCATCAGGTGTGCAACCGCAAACTGAGACCGTTTGGCGTCAGGCAAACAAATACGAAGTACCACGTATGATTTTCGTCAATAAGATGGATCGTACGGGGGCTAATTTCTTGTCTGTTGTTGAACAAGTTAAAAAACGTCTCGGTGCTACACCTGTGCCTATTCAGCTACCAATTGGTGCTGAAGATGAATTTAAAGGTGTTATTGACCTTATCAAGATGAAAGCGATTAACTGGAATGAAGAAGACCAGGGAATGACTTTCAACTATGAAGAGGTCCCTGCAGATCTTCTTGAGCTTGCTGAAGAATGGCGTTCTCATCTAATTGAGAGCGCTGCAGAAGCTTCTGAAGAGCTAATGGAAAAATATCTTGAAGATGGTGAGTTGAGCGAAGAAGAGATTAAATCAGCCCTTCGCCAACGCACATTGGCCAATGAAATTGTGCCAATGACGACAGGTAGTGCATTCAAGAACAAAGGTGTTCAGGCTGTGCTTGACGCTGTGATTGAATTCATGCCTTCGCCTACTGAAGTAAAAGCTATCCAAGGTGTCTTAGAAGACGAAACCGAAGATACGCGTGAAGCTGACGATAATGCACCGTTTGCGGCGCTTGCATTTAAGATCGCAACCGATCCATTCGTTGGTACACTTACTTTCTTCCGAGTTTACTCTGGTAAAGTTAGCCAAGGTGATTCGGTACTAAATCCTGTTAAAGGTAAAAAAGAGCGTTTTGGACGTATTGTTCAAATGCACTCAAACTCGCGTGAAGAGATTAAAGAAGTTCATGCGGGTGACATCGCGGCTGCTATCGGCCTAAAAGATGTAACTACTGGTGATACACTTTGTGCTCAAGAAGCGCCAATTACGTTAGAGCGTATGGAGTTTCCTGAGCCTGTAATCTCGGTCGCAGTAGAACCTAAAACAGTAGCTGACCAAGAAAAAATGGGCGTTGCGCTTGGTAAACTTGCAGCAGAAGATCCTTCATTCCGTGTAGAAACGGACGAAGAATCGGGTCAGACGATTATCTCTGGTATGGGTGAACTTCACTTAGATATCATTGTCGATCGGATGAAGCGTGAGTTTAACGTTGTGTGTAACGTTGGTAAGCCTCAGGTTGCATACCGCGAAACTATCCGAGCTTCTGTTGAAGCTGAAGGTAAGTTTGTGCGCCAATCTGGTGGTCGTGGTCAATATGGTCACGTTTGGTTGAAGCTAGAACCAATGGATGTCTCTGATGATGATGCGCCAATATACGAATTCGTTAACGAAATCGTAGGTGGTACAGTACCAAAAGAGTATATCCCAGCGGTTGATAAAGGTATTCAAGAGCAGATGAAGCAAGGTGTTCTTGCCGGTTATCCGCTATTGGGTGTTAAAGCTACTCTGTTTGATGGCTCGTTCCACGATGTTGACTCAAACGAGATGGCGTTTAAGATCGCAGGTTCGATGGGCTTTAGAAAGGGCGCGCTTGAAGCAAGTCCGGTTCTACTTGAGCCTGTCATGAAAGTAGAAGTAATCACCCCTGAAGAAAACATGGGTGATGTAGTAGGCGACTTAAACCGTCGTCGTGGCATAATTGAAGGCATGGAAGAAGCATTTGGTGGCTCGAAGCAAATTAATGCTCAGGTACCGCTTTCTGAAATGTTTGGTTATGCAACAGACTTACGCTCCGCTACACAAGGGCGCGCATCATACTCTATGGAATTCCTAAAGTATGCTGAAGCGGCTAAAAACGTAGCTGATGCAATAATTGCAGCTCGCGCTGTTAAGTAATTTTAGTTCGGTCCGGTCTTAGGGCTGGACTTTAATTTCTTTATAGGAAATTTGAAAATGGCAAAAGAAAAGTTTGAACGCGTAAAACCGCACGTAAACGTAGGTACAATCGGCCACGTTGACCACGGTAAAACAACTCTAACTGCAGCAATCACT
>NZ_JAKRFW010000111.1:0-2333 GCF_022347905.1 Pseudoalteromonas sp. Of11M-6
CGATTCACTCGATGAAATGTCTAGCAGTTGGCACTACGACCTACTGCTTCCAGACGCCGCCATCGAAGGCATGCAAGCCACGGTAAAACGCCTAGACGACGTCACCCCCAAAATCGACCAACATATGCAACAAGCCGCCCAAGAAATCGGACAGCGAGTTAATAAAGCACTGGATGAATATCAAGGCCAACCACCAATTCGAGGCGTTACCGACAAACCAACCAAAGCCAAAGCCGATGAATTGGAGCCACCAAAAGGGAATGAGTTACCGGGGGCTAAACTCAAAGCTATAAAAATGAAGAAGTATAGACCTCCTTGCTTCATGCCTGGCGAAGACTTAGCGAAGAACTTTAAGGGTGGTAAGCAAGCTCTAGAAAAAGAGTTTTATAAACAACTAAAAGCTCAGCAGCACGGCATCAATAAAATGACGGTTGAACAATATTTAGAAAACCGTAAAACCTTGACTGACCTTGTTAAAGAGCATGGACATAAAAAAGCAAGAAAAATTCTAACGAATGGCGGAATGGCACAAGTATCAGCCAGAAAGAAGTTAGAGGACGAAATGTATGAATCAATATTAAAAAGTTTGAGAAAGCAGGGTATTAAAGGTCGAAATGCTGATAAAGTCGCAACAGAGAAGATAAAAGAACAAATGTCTCAGTTAGCTGCTTTACATGATCCTGACCTGATAGCGGGCGGTAGTGATAAGATCAACAAACTCGGAAATAAAAATGTAAACTCCTCTCTCGGTTCTCAGTGGTCTAAAGAGGGGAGAGTTTCCGGTATGGATGAGGCAGCAAGGGTTGCGTTGAGAACAATGGGCCCTACCACCCAAATGAATATAGAATTAGAACGGTGTAAGTAAGGAGGTTAGAATAATGACCAAACAATTTGAAATAGATGAAGATTTCGAGTGGTTTCTTGAAAAGTTTGAAGAGCCTAGTGAAAAAAATCAAGCCCCAGCAGAAATAATAAAAAAGTTTGAAGGTAAACTGCCTACTAGATTATTAGAATATTGGAGTGAATACGGATTTTCTGGTTTCGGGGAAGGGCTTTTTTGGTTAACTAATCCCGATGATTATGATGATACCTTAGATGCATGGCTTGGAGATACAGATATCGTCGAGCAAGACACATATTATGTAATTGCTCGCAGTGCTTTTGGAGAGCTATTCTTATGGGGAGAGAAATTTGGACATAAATATCTAATCGACCCATCTCACGGTTGGATTATAGAGAAAGAAGGTAATGCCGAAGACATAGCAGTTGGAGAAGAAAACGATGCCATACAGTTTTTCTTTAGTGCAAAAAGACCAACATCACTGGATATAGATGATACGAGTGGAGGCTTACTTTTTGAGAAATGTAAACTTCGATTATCTCAATTAAAATATAACGAAATGTATGCTTTTGAACCCGCTTTTTTTCTTGGTGGGCAGCCTACCATTGACAATGTCAGTAAAGTAAATATTTTCGCCCATCTAAGTGTATTAGCATCATTTGGTCAGAAAGAAATACTAGACCAACAAGGGCTTATAGCTAAGGCTTATTCATAATAAATGCTCCTGTTATTAAAGTAGCAAATAAAAACCACTTAACTCCTTACCACTAAAAACACTTACTTATTAATTGAAAATGCGATGATGATTAACTTTGAACTCATCGCTAATCAAATTGACGTAAGCGCCACACAAAATATCACCCTTAAGGCGGGTCGCAGCCATCGCAGTGTTATCCAAAGTGATATAAAGCTCAAGGCAGACAACAACCTTACCATCACCGCGCCGGCGGGAAGTCAACTCATTCAAAGCCAAGGTAATATCACAGTAAAAGGCAGTGGCTCTGGCAACCTCACCCTTGCCAATGGTGGCAGTGAAATCAGTATTGACTCAAGTGGTAACGTCAACATCTTTGCAGACAAGTTACTGACCTTAAAAGGCAAAGCCATGACCGTGTTTGACGGCAGCTCAAGCGCTCTCTGAGAATGCTCGACTCTCACTGGCCGCCGATGGCATTGCCACCATGATGAGCAGTACCATTGAGTTGTCTTATACCTATCAAGATGGCAGCCCAATTATGGGCGCACCTTATACCATTCGATTTGCAAACGGCACAGAGTTGACTGGTAACTTAGATGACAGCGGTAAAGCAAAATCAATACACCGTGCAATATGGTGAGGATAAACGCGATTACCTGCCAGAAGATAATCGCCCTAAAAATCCACTGTATGGAAAAATCACCCCAGCGCGAGCGGCTGAAATGGTACGCAGCGGCAATACCGCACCACTGATAGAAGCCAATGGCATTGCAACCCAAGCAGGTGATTGGTTAT
>NZ_JAKRFW010000112.1:0-1739 GCF_022347905.1 Pseudoalteromonas sp. Of11M-6
CGGTATATTTGATGATTTGCAGGTAACTTATCACAGTAGTGTGTCAGTTGTTTGCGATACGGCAAAATCGCTTCGGTATAGCGCTTAATATCCCCAAGGTGAGCACCGTATGAGTAGTGCGCTACCGCTCGCATAATCGCGAGCTGATATATACGCTGGGCAACATTAACTCGCTCGCTAGGTGTGGTAAAATTACCTGCATTGAGGGCTTCCTGTGTTTCTTTAATGCCAACTTCAATGTCGACTAAGAATGCTTCGAAATAATCGTTACTTCTCCGTGTATCGCGCACCTTTATCTCCTACTGATTATCTTGCCAATGTACGAGGTCTTTGGGGTAGTATGGGTGGTCAATAAAGCTGCTATCATCAATATTGAATAATTTAATAACGAGCGCAATTTCCCAGCACCAATAGCCATCGTAAGCATCATTGTCCAGTAAATGAATATCAGGACTTTCCTCCAAAACGTACCAAGCCTCCATATAAGATTTCGCAAGTGCTGGACGTTGCTCTGGACTTCCTTCAACTACTTTGTAAAGCTTATCGAAACGTTTTTTGAACAGAGTATCCGCTGCTATTTCACGATCAGTGTCACCTAGCGCAATCGCAATTTTATCAAATAGTGCATCTTGTCCTTGATTTCCAATAAGCTCTAATAATTGTAAGTAGTAATCTTTTCCCATGTTTAAGCAGTAGGCGAAGCTAAATAACTTTAAATAGTTCCGTAAATCGCTTTGGTGCAACTCTTCTATAGGAATACGCTCAACTTGTTCTACGTCTGATAGATCATCTGCAAAGTCCTTTTGCCATTTGCGATAAGTAAGCAGGTCCTGAATAAAAGCTCTAAACTCAATAAGGTCATCCCCTCGAGAGTATTTTACTTGGAGGTAACTTAAAACTTCGTTTATTAAGTTAAAGGTGCGTTTCATCCTCACCAAATTAGGACGATTACTAGAAGTGATTTTCTCAACATCTTCAGTTATTGCATCGCTATAAAACTCAACTGCTTCGTCAAAGTAAGCTTTATCTCTTAAAGTATCTCTTAACATCTTAATATCTCTTAAAGTTTAAATTGATTATCAATCGTTTTAGCATCTTTACCAAGTACTTCAACAGCTAAGTTTCCATCTATTTCATTTCTAATTAATAGCTTTAGTACCGAGCCATCATCATCAGCTAAAGCATCAAGTATTTTTTTTCTATCTCTTCTACTTATACCTGCTTTTTCTAGCCGTTCGGCTGTGATCCAGTCATCACCCATTTGTCTACCATCTTTAGTCATACCTAATGGAGAGGTGTTATATTTGGCTTCTGTAATCACATAGTCCGGTGGTGGATTTGGGTGCAGATATATTCCGTCAATACCGGATTGTCCTGGTTTATAATTACCGTCGGTTTTACCTAGCGGTGTAAAACCATTTTCCAGCATTAATTGGTGTGCATTGTACTCACCAGTAGCACCTTTTCTATGGTTTAATGATTTATGTTGCGTAAAGTCACTAGGTGTTTTGCGTGATGGCGGATTAACTTTGTTAACTGGGGCACCTTTGAGATCGTTTCCTTCTGGAGCTGAAAGCTCTGGCGCTTTAGATTTCTTCGGCACATTGGTAACACCAACCTGTGGTAACTCCCCCTGATACTCATCCAGTGCTTTATTAACTCGCTGTCCGATTTCTTGGGCGGCTTGTTGCATATGCTGGTCGATTTTTGGGGTGACCTCGTCTAGGCGTTTAACCGTG
>NZ_JAKRFW010000113.1:0-1720 GCF_022347905.1 Pseudoalteromonas sp. Of11M-6
GTTAAGAACCTGTTTCGAAGCCCACGATGGAGTGTGTATGCAGCGGGTAATGCCAGCCCGAGCGGTGACGGTAGAAGTGGTGAATTTGGTTGATTGTGGTGAAGATGAAGTGCAGCGGCAAGTGGATGATGCGGCACGAGAAGTTTTTGACCTAAGCCAAGATTTAATGTTGCGCACAAAAATCATCAAACAGTCTCAAACACGGCATATTTTGTTGTTCACGTTGCATCACATCGCATCGGATGGTTGGTCAATGCAGCTATTAATAAAAGAGTTTAATGCATTTTACCAAGCTGCGATAACAGGCGGGGAAGCGGATGTGCCTGAATTACCGGTCCAATATGGAGATTACGCGTATTGGCAACAGCAACAGTTAACGGAGCAAAACAAAGCACAGTTGTTAAGGTATTGGCAGGCTAGGTTGTCGGGCATGCCGAGCTTACACGGATTGCCATTAGATAAGCCGCGACCAGCCAAGCAAGAATTTACCTCTGGATATGTGCGTAGTCGGATAGGCAAAGAGACATTGGCAGGGTTACAAGCGCTAACGCAAAGCGCAGGTGTCACGTTATTTATGGTACTGCAAGGTGCTTTTGCGGTGTTATTGAGCCGCTTAAGCGGTGAGTCGGACATCGTCTTAGGCGTACCGACAGCGGGGCGTAGTGAGAGTGAATTGTCGCCATTAATAGGGTTTTTTATCAATACCTTGGTGAGTCGAACACAGGTTGATTTAGCGCAGCCATTTACGGCGTTATTGGCGCAGATAAAGGCAGATACGCTGGCAGATTATCAGCATCAAGGGCTCCCTTTTGAGCTGTTGGTAGAGGCATTAAACCCAGATAGAAGCTTAGCATATAACCCCTTGTGTCAGGTTAAGTTGGTGCTACAGAACCATCGCAGCAGTGACGATGAAGGGTTGAGTTTGGGAGAGGCGAGGCTGAAACCACTCCAACAAAGTCAAGAGCAGGTACGGTTTGATTTGGATTTGACTTGCTCGGAGGGAGAAGGCGAGTTGCTATGCCATTGGCGGTATCAACAGAGCTTGTTTACAGAAGCGACGATAGCGGCGTATGCCCGTAGCTTTGAGTATCTATTGGAGAGTATCGCGAAGGGAGCCCAAGGTAGCTGCAAAAGTTTAGCCTTGTATGACGATGAAATGCGTCAAAGCTTGATAGAAGAGAGCGTAGGTGCGGCCTGTGATTATCGGCGAGGAGAAAGTGTAGTAGAGCAGTTTGCGAGACAAGCCCAGCAGACGCCGGAGAGAATAGCGGTACGGGATGATTCACACGCACTGAGCTATGGAGAGTTGTACAGTCGCGTGAATCAGTTGGCACATTACCTTCAAGAGCAGGATATAGGGGTGGGAGAGCGAGTTGCGTTGGTGATGACGCGAGATGTCACGCTCTTGGTGGCGATGCTAGGGGTGATGGCGACGGGTGCGAGCTATATCCCATTGAGCCCGGATAATCAGACGGCACGTTTAGCAGATATATTTAACGATGCGGATGTGACTCAGGTCTTGGTATCGACATGTTTATTAGAAATTTTACCGGTTTCAGGGGTAGATGTGTTAATGCTGGATGAGGATGAGTGGGGCTTATCGGGTTATGACAGCCATCCGGTGGGAGTGACACATACCTTAGCGGATAGCGCCTATGTGATTTATACGTCAGGGTCGACGGGTAAGCCAAAGGGGGTGGAGGTAAGTCACAGAGGATTA
>NZ_JAKRFW010000114.1:0-2062 GCF_022347905.1 Pseudoalteromonas sp. Of11M-6
TCAGCACCGCTTCCGTTGCACTTTGCCTGACCAAACTCGCTCTAAATAGTTGCCCTGCTGTTAGGTCAAAACCTCGCTGTCCTTCTTCTGCTTGTAGTGCCTGTATCTTATGCTGCTGTGTTGCAGGCGCTAGTGATGTTAAATCGTAATGCTGTAAGACAAACCTGACCTCACTTTCCACGACTTGCCTAGGCTCACCTTCATGGCTTATAAAACGGCTTCGCAATATATCATGCCGTGCAATAATGCCTTGTAATGCCTGCTCTATATAGTCAGCTGCTATTACTCCTCGCAGCTGTAATGTTGAACTCATCACATAATGCGCACTGCCAGGTTGCATCTGTTCAATAAACCACAAACGCTGTTGTGCATATGACAAAGCCGCCGGCTCTGAACTGCTTCGTTTTGTGATCAATGTTTGTTGTGAGTGTTCCGCTGCATCTATTGTTGCCGCTAGGCTAACTAAGTCGCCTAAACCTAGCTCTACTGCAAACGTTGAGCGGATCTCAGCTTGTAGCTTTACACTTAATAAGGAATGCCCACCTAGCGCAAAAAAGTGTTGCTCTAGACCGATATCCCCCGCTTCTATCCCCAACAATTCAGCACATATTTGTACCAATCGTCGCTCTGTTTGACTTGTCGCAGTTATTCGTTTCGTTGCTTGCTGATGTGGACTAGGTAGCGCACTGCGGTCCACTTTACCGTTTGGCGTCAATGGTAAACGCGGTAATGTCACGACCTGTTTTGGTACCATGTATTCCGGTAAGACAGTCGCCAATTGCTGCTGTATGTCACCATGACTGTCGTCTTTGTCACTGACAATATAGGCAACTAAACGGCTCTGCTCCTCTTCGCCCACTACCAGCACCACCGCTTCTCTAACACTTGGTAGCGCTAATAATTGCTGCTCTATTTCCCCTAATTCAATGCGGTGACCACGCACTTTAACCTGGTGATCGGCCCGACCAATCACTTCAAACTCACCTGACACCGTCAATCTGGCCAAGTCTCCCGTCCGATATAATGGTCGTGCTGTGCCGTCTGGGGCAATTCCTGTAATAAAGCGAGTCGCAGTTAACGCCTCTTGGCCGAGATAACCTAAGCTGACTCCCTCTCCACCTATATATAATTCTCCAGTACAGCCATGCGGTTGTAGTTGATAACTATCACTCAGCACATAAAGTTGAGTGTTTGCAATTGCCCGACCAACTGTCACTTGCTCGGAAGTTACTTTACTGGCTGCTGACCAAACTGTCGTTTCCGTCGGCCCATATAAGTTCCATAAAACCTCACCTTGCGCCTGCAATGCTTTACTGAGGTGATTATCAAGTGCTTCTCCGCCACATAAAATTGTTAAACCTGATATGGGCTGCCAGCGCCCTTCCGCCAGTAACATTTTCCAGCTTGCGGGGGTTGCCTGCATCATATTGATATCACCTCGGTGTAAGCGTGAAATCAACGCTCCCGGGTCCCGCCGCATCGCATTATCCGCTAAGTGTACCGTCCCCCCAACTAACAAAGGTAGAAACAACTCTAGTACATGAATATCAAAGCTAATGGGAGTCACCGCAAGTAACTTAGTATCTGAACTCGCACTCAATAACTCTGCCATTGCCGTTAAAAAATTCACGACATTATGATGGCTTACCATCACTCCTTTAGGTTGGCCTGTGGAGCCTGACGTATAAATAACATAAGCGCATGCTCCACTTTCAAGACGCTCCGCTTCCCACTCTAACGACCCTGCACAGCTAAGTAGCTGTTCAACATCATAATAAGGCACTGTGCTTGGCAGTTGTTCACAGACCGAAGGCTCACTAATTACAAGGCATGCTCCGCTATCGTTAATCATGTGCGTTAAGCGTGCACTCGGATACTCTGGGTCTAATGGAACATAGGCTGCGCCAACTTGCCACACCCCAAGTAAAGTGGGCAATAACATGATGGTGCGTGGTAAACAAACCCCCACCCGTTGACCTCGTTTCACACCAACCTGCCGAAGCCCTTGTGCAATATGTTTCGCATGTTCAAACAATTGCTTATAGTCAAGCTGTTGCTCAAG
>NZ_JAKRFW010000115.1:0-1674 GCF_022347905.1 Pseudoalteromonas sp. Of11M-6
AATGGCACTTTTAATGCTTGAGCGGGTCATTAGCTCAGTTGGTAGAGCAGTGGACTTTTAATCCATTGGTCGATGGTTCGAGTCCATCATGACCCACCATCCTCTTATTCTTCATATATTATTCAAAATACTTTCTTAAACTCGCCATTTAGAGCTAAACATTCGCTAGGATTACCCCTGTATTTTTCGTATAATTCCACCTAATTATGCAATGTGGACTAGTGGTCGAGAAATGAGTCTAGCTGAACGTATTATGCCGGAAGATTATATCTTCCCTCCAAAACCTGCCCCTCTTACCGTTGAAGAAAAAGCAGAGTATAAAGCGCGTATCAAAGCGCTATTAGTTGAAAAGAATGCGGTACTGGTTGCCCACTATTATACTGATCCTGAGATCCAAGCACTTGCTGAAGAAACTGGCGGCTGTGTTGCTGATTCATTAGAAATGGCACGCTTTGGCGCTAAGCAAGAAGACAAAGACATGATCATCGTAGCCGGCGTGCGCTTTATGGGCGAAACGGCAAAAATATTGACACCGCACAAAACCGTTGTGATGCCAACACTCGAAGCAACTTGCTCGTTGGATGTAGGTTGCCCTATCGACGAGTTTTCTGCGTTTTGCGATCAACACCCAGACAGAAAAGTGGTGGTATACGCCAATACTTCAACTGCGGTAAAAGCAAGAGCGGATTGGATTGTCACCTCTTCTTGCGCGCTTGAGATTGTTGAGCACCTTGATGAGCAAGGCGAAAAAATCATCTGGGGTCCGGATAAGCACTTAGGTTCTTATATTCAAAAGAAAACGGGTGCAGATATGATCATGTGGAACGGTGCATGTATCGTTCATGATGAATTTAAAACCAAAGCCCTTAAAGACATGAAACAGCTGCATCCTGACGCAGCAGTACTGGTTCACCCTGAATCTCCTGCAGAAATCGTAGACTTAGCGGATGCAGTAGGCTCAACGAGTCAGTTAATTAAAGCTGCGCAAGAAATGGATAATCAGAAGTTTATCGTTGCTACCGATCGCGGTATCTTCTATAAAATGCAGCAACTTTGCCCTGAGAAAGAGTTCTTCGAAGCACCTACCGCTGGTGAAGGCGCTACATGTCGTAGCTGTGCCCATTGCCCTTGGATGGCAATGAACGGCCTACAGGCAATTGAAGAAGCGCTTATCAGCCCACAAGGCAAAGAAGTCTTCGTTGATATGGAATTGCGTGAAGGCGCACTACGTTCGCTTAATCGCATGCTAGATTTTTCTGCATCTTTGCAGAAATAGTAGGATTAATAGACAAATAAATCCTAAAAGCAAAAAACTGCTTGATAAAGTGCGAGGCTTTTCATAGTATTAGCCCCGCAATTCAGTGCGGAGAGATGGCTGAGTGGCTTAAGGCGCACGACTGGAACTCGTGTATACGTTTATAGCGTATCGAGGGTTCGACTCCCTCTCTCTCCGCCATTTTTTCCTCTTTAAAATCAATCTTCTATCATGCCCGCTTATTATTCTGGGGACATTTTGGGGCTATGAAAACCCTAAACTTCGTTTTTATTTTCTAAATAACCTGAGGTTTGGATAACGAATGTTCCAACTCATTGTTGCTAAAGCACAACTTAGTTTTTTCCTTGTCTAGCCAGCAAGATTTAGGGAAAACAAGGCGAATTTACGCACCAATAGCT
>NZ_JAKRFW010000116.1:0-1659 GCF_022347905.1 Pseudoalteromonas sp. Of11M-6
AAAGCACTGGATGAGTATCAAGGCCAACCACCAATTCGAGGCGTTACCGACAAGCCCACCAAAGCCAAGGCCGATGAATTGGAGCCGCCAAAAGGGAATAAGTTGCCGGGGGCTAAAAGCAATAGTTCAAATAATACAAAAACTAAGAAAGCTCGTAAGATATCGAACCGCTTGAAATACCTTGGAAAAACACCAAGTAAAACATCTCGCACTGGTAAAGAGGTCATTGCTAGGATGCGTAAAGAAGGTAAGATAAGAGATAAATTCGGTAAAACTCAGTTTAAAGACAGCAAAGGAAATTGGCACCCGCTTTCGCAAGCAGACATGGCACATGACCCGACAGATGCAGTGAGGTGGTGGAATACGAAAGGCAGGCAATATGGCGCAAAGTCGAAAGAAGTTAGGAAGTGGATGCTTGACCCAAATAACTATACATTGGACCATTACAGCCTAAACCGTTCAGCGGGAGCTAAGTTAAAAGAAACCTATTTATCCCCAATTAATAAGTTGAAAAAATGAAAGAATTAGATGAAAGATTAAGTGATGAGATTAATGAAAAATTTAATCGTTCTCTGGAGTTTAGAGACAGAGGAAAAATAGATGAGTCATTTGTTGCAATGCAAGAAGCTATCGAATTAATCCCCTCACCAAAGAGCCAGTGGTCAGAATCATTGATTATTATTACTTCTGCTTGTGAGCACTTTATTACGATCGAGAAGCTTGCTGAGGCTGAAGCACTAATTGATGAGTACTTAAATTCAGACTTTTGCATTTCATATGATGATAGCCCAAGCTTCATAAAAGGAATTATATTATTTGAAATGGGTAACTTTAAACAAGCATATGAATGGTTTGCTAAAGCCAATTCTATTTCACGGGGTAGATGCTTTGTAGAACAACCTAAGAAATACAAAACCTTCTTTAAAGAGTATAACCAATGAACGTACATGACCAGATAGAAGAGTATTGCGAGCAAGGCAATGACCTTTTTGATGAAGAAGATTTTCAAGGCGCAATGACACTTTGGAAAAAAGCTTTCGATTTGCTCGCTGATCCAGATGAAGAGTGGGAGCAAGCCGTTTGGCTTAAAGTATCTATTGGGGATAGTTATTATATGCTTGATGAATATCAACAATCCCTAGATTCAATGCTGGATGCATTAAACTACCCTGAAGCACTTGACAACCCATTTATTCACTTTAGAGCTGGCCAGTGTCATTATCAGTTAGGTGATAAAGAGCGCAGTAAAAATGCTTTACTTAAGGCCTATATGTTAGCCGGAAAAGAAATTTTTGAAGACCATGGAGAGGATGGGCTTTTTTATTACGACTTTTTAAAGTCCGAAATCAAGTTATAAACCAGTTCTATGCAAAGGACAGCACATGACAATTAGCATATACATCGTGCAATATCTTGTTCGATATATTTACCACAAAATTCAAGAGCCTTGGCTTAAGCTTCACACAAAATATCATCCTTAAGGCGGGTCGCAGCCATCGCAGTGTTATCCAAAGTGATATCAACCTCAAGGCAGACAACAACCTTACCATTACCGCGCCGGCGGGAAGTCAACTCATTCAAAGCCAAGGCAATATCACGATTAAAGGCAGTGGCTCTGGCAACCTCACCCTTGCCAATGGCGGCAGTGAAATCAGCATT
>NZ_JAKRFW010000117.1:0-1534 GCF_022347905.1 Pseudoalteromonas sp. Of11M-6
AAATACAACAGATCCTCAGAATGATCAGTGGTTTACCGGCAAAAGATTTGATACAAAAACTGGATTGAGCTATATGCAGGCACGATACTATGATCCAGTTATCGGGCGGTTTTATTCAAATGATCCTGTTGGAGCCATTGGTCACCTCAGCCAAGGCAATATTCAAGGGTTTAATAGATATGCTTATGCTAATAACAATCCTTATAAATATGTAGACCCGGATGGTAAAGTTCCAGTTGCACCTCTTGTAGTTGCTGGAGCAAGAGCCTGTGCGTCCAATGCAGCATGTCGAGGAGCAGTAGTTTCTGGAGCGAGAGCAACAGCAAGAGGTGCAAAAAGGGCATATAACGCGATTGTAGGTGTATTCAATGAATCTGCCGACGCAACAGGGCAAGATGCCGTAGATGTTGTCACTGGTGGGAAAGAAGCCACTAATAGTAAGGAACGTTCAGGGAAAACAACTGACTTTATGCCAGATATCTCTAGTGGCGAAGCCGACGATATTATGGATGAAGTAAAAGGTCTTGATGGTGTGACTGTCAATGAAACGGAAAATGAAAGAGGTCCCATGACTGTGGTTACGACTTCGGATGGTACTAAAGTTATTGACCGAGTGGGTGGCGGCGGTGTTCGAAGTATTGAAACTCAATCTGGTGATAGCAAAACGAAAACCAGAGTCCGCGATGAACAACAGTAAGCAAGGATTTCAGAACAATGACTATAGTTGAAAATCTGCCAACATTTGTTACGTGCGCAGACTCTGAAACCTCAAAGAACATTTTTGAGAATTACGGTAAAGTGTTCACTACAGCCCTACATGATGGCGTTAAGTTTCCATTGCCAAAAAACATGGAAATCTTAGCAATCAATGACGGTTTCATACATTCGGGTGAAAACTTCAAGAATCTAGGTCGTTTAATAAAAGAGTTTGCTAGCGAGGGAGCATATTTTTTCTTTCCGCTAGCTAGCTTCAAAGATGTTTTTAAAGCTCATTTCTGCTTTGAAGTCATGGACTGGATAGAGACAGAGGTATTTGAAAGCCCAGTAGTATTCCTAATACCGGAATCAAAACTGTTTATTGTTGTGGACGAGCAGCTCTCCATAACAGTAATAGCATATCAATTAGCTATTGAAGAAAATGTATTAGAAAAGTTAGGCGGGAAGGATATTCTGCGAGATAAATTTGAAAGCTCTTTACGCGATAATTACGTGGGTTCCGGTGATGTGGAAAAAAAATGGCTGAAATCATTTTCAGAAAAATACTGCGATTGGTAAACGACTGTAAAGGTACATGTGGCTATAGGAAAATCAATCGTATCCTTTTTGAACCCAAAGCCTCGCACTCGCGGGGCTTTGTTTTTGATGATTCATTGCGTTAACTTATCGCTTATGCAAATCGCTGACACCCACCACTAATTTGCCTATTCCTCAGCTTGGGGGGCTCACGCAAGTTCGGGTATGATAAAACTGGCAATATCACTAGCAAAACTGTTAATGGTATTACTAATATTTATAACTACGATACTAACAACCA
>NZ_JAKRFW010000118.1:0-1511 GCF_022347905.1 Pseudoalteromonas sp. Of11M-6
TGGGTGATGAGATGGACGCTCCCAAATCGGCGTCAATGCGCCAAACTGATAGTTGCAAACACAGTTATTAGGAGAGTCCATCATGAATAACGTTAGCACGCTTTCAATTGATCTAGCAAAAAATGTATTCCAACTTTTATCGTTTGATAAGCAAGGTAATAAATGTTTTTCCAGAAGGTTAGATAGAGCAAAGCTCTTGCAAACATTGACCCAATTACCTGCTTGTAATGTTGTTATGGAATCATGCTCAACGTCTCATTATTGGGGGCGGTACTGCTTACAAGCTGGGCACCAAGTTCAGCTTATCCCTGCGCAACATGTTACCCCTTTTGTCCGTGGCAATAAAAACGATAAAAATGATTGTATGGCGATTTATGAAGCGAGCCTTCGACCTAACATTCGCTTTGTTCCTGTAAAAACAGAGCATCAACAAGCAATCCTAGCACTACATCGCTATCGGGAACGGCTCATACATAATCGAACCGCCTGCATCAACCAAACATGTGGTTTGTTACTTGAATTTGGCATCGTCATCAAAAAGAGCTTAAAGTCTTTTCGTGCAACCATTGCTGATCTGCTCAACCGTAATTTACATGGAGCTTTAAATCTACTCCTCAGAGACGTTTATGAAGAAATGCAAAAGTTAGACGCCAATATTAAAAATGTAGAGGCACAATTTAAGCAGTTTAATGAACAGAGCCAGGCTGCTCAAATTATCCAATCCATCCCCGGAATTGGGATTATCAACGCATCGGCATTGAGTGCCACAATAGATAAAGGGCAAGCATTTTCTAATAAAAAGGAGTTGGCTGTGTGGCTTGGGATCACACCACGTCAATATGCTTCGGGTGAAACCAATAAGATGGGAGGGATCACCAAACGAGGTGACCGTTATCTAAGAAAACAACTCATTCATGGTGCCCGTACAGTGGTCAATCATGCGCACAAAAAGCAGGATGATTTAAACAAATGGATCAACGCATTGGTAGAACGTCGCGGTAAAAATAAAGCGGTGGTGGCCACGGCCCACCGATTGGCTCGCTTAATGTGGATATTGCTACAAAGAAATGAACCTTATAAAGCCCAATATACACAAAGTGAGGCGCAATCATGACTCAAATTATGGCTATCAAGGAGCTCGGTTGTGACAAGGGCCTCAAGCCCGAGTGGGTGTTTATGAGCCCTTGGTAGCCATATTCTCATTGCTGTAAATATAACGATGAACAAAAGATCAAACCTACCTAGTTAAACCCGTTATAGGCAAGGCATTCAATGCCGCGTGGGTGTATTCTACTTTTTGGGTGACTAGGTTCGAAACTCATTAGGGGCGCTGAAATTCAGTTAAGCCCGAATATATGTCAGAGCAGCACCTTATTTAAGGTGACTCAAAGTGACTGTTTATCAATACATACAAATAGTAAATGAGAGATAAATAAAAGAAGCAACAAGGCTGTTAAAACAACCTTGTTGGATGAGTATTACTTGACAGCAGCTGAGCGTCCATATATGTC
>NZ_JAKRFW010000119.1:0-1474 GCF_022347905.1 Pseudoalteromonas sp. Of11M-6
GCTAAAAAATATAATTGCTTATTAAGGAAAATTTAGGTGTAATGAATACATAATAAGCGCTGAGCAATGCAGGGAAAGCTTACATAACACTAGCTAAACCGATTACACTAGCTAGGAAAGTGAAAGCCTTCAAAAAGCCTATTTTTTCTAAGTAAGCTATAGCATAAACAGTACCAACACTGTCACACCGAGCAGGTAGCGGCTCAGTTCAACAAGCGATTATGCAACACAAACTGCGTGTCGCATAAATACTAAAATGTTAGCACTATTAATCAACCTTTGAGATAAGCATGCCACTATATCAAAACTATGCAAAAGAGCTTCTAAGTAAATTTGGTCGGTTAAACGAATTGATTGGGCATGCGCCATCTATTGGAGCATTCCATGAAAATATAGTGTCAAATTATTTGAAAAACTTTCTACCTCAAAGGTTCTCTGTAAAAACAGGATTTGTGTATAACCCCTCTACCAAAACTGCGAGCCCACAATTAGATATCATAATAATCGATGAAAATGTACCTTCAGCATATTTGTTCAAGGATGGAGACTTTGTTGTAGTGTCACCGATATCAGTTGTTTGCGCGATTGAAATTAAAACAAATTTTGATAGTGAATCTTTCAAGGATATTTCAATCAAAACTGATTTATATCGGAAAGTGAACCCATACCCTATAAATAATTTTATTGCGTTATGCTTTAGAGCTAAGTCTACAAATCACGAAACAATAGGTAAGTGGTTTGCTTCTATTGAAATTGAAGACCATTGGTTGAATTACCCTAGTGAAACAACTGTTTTAGACTATGGTTTTTTTAAGGCGTCACCAGAAGTGCATTCAACTCCCCCGGGCATGCTTCGTATTATGTGTAATGATGATTGTGGAGTTGACAAGGAAGAGGCTTTGTTAACTAATTTTTTGTTTTCAATTTTGAAATTTTGCGAATTAAGAGATGGAAAGCATAATGAGAATACAATTCAATCGGTATTCCAAGGTGACTACAATAGGTTGTTTACTCTCAAACATGAGTGTTACAAATATGGTTCTGGAAAAGTTGATCTTCAAGAACAAAGGTATACTGACGGGAAAATAATATATAAACGTGGTGCAGAATAGTGCTAACAAATGACAAATCATTGATGACACCCAACGTTATTTGTATCTAAGCTGACAATAGAAAATAAGCGACACCCATCACTATTAACATCAAAACTGAGGAGGTGAAGTAAAAAAGTATGAAAGCACAGCCGTCACTTTGTAAAACGTTTATCGATAGGTTATTTTTTAGCGCTCAAGCGTATCTCTACACTAAAACTGAGTTATCGCGCACGACAACGCGCTGCAAATACAGCAGTAAGAAATTCTAGAGTTGAGAATGTGAGTTTTGCTAAGCCAACAAGCGCTCGCAGTTTGTTAGGTTTGTCCGTCGTCGTTTTTGCAGTGTTTCGCAGTAAGCGGTTATTGTTCGCTCTCGACCA
>NZ_JAKRFW010000120.1:0-1461 GCF_022347905.1 Pseudoalteromonas sp. Of11M-6
ACGGTATAAAGATATTGCAAAACACTTTTACCAAATAAGGAGTCCATACATGACACAGTCTAATTTAATTGCTATCGACTTGGCAAAAAACATTTTCCAGGTGGAACAGCTGAAAGACAATAAACTCAAGTTTAATAGCCAAAGCAAAAAACAAGTAAAAAAAGTGAAAGTAAAAACAAAAAAACAAGTAGGAAAAACAAGGAGGAAAATAAGAGAAAATAAGTGACACCCACTACTATTTGCATCAAAAACAGAAAACAAGAAAGAATAAATCAATAAGAAAGAATAAATCAATGACATCCATCACTATAAATCGGCTGCATGTTTGACTAGTCTTAATTATCAATTGCTGCAGGAGTAGGCTTTCTACTCTTTTTATTAAGAGGTTTTATGAATAATACAGAAACACAATCAATCGAAAGTATCTGGCAAGAGCAGCTTTCAGGTTATGGCTGTGATCCCGATTTAGCTTAGAATAAATCAATGAAATAAATCAATGACACCCATCACTATAAATCGGCTGCATGTTTGACTAGCCTTAATTATCAATTGCTGCAGGAGTAGGCTTTCTACTCTTTTTATTAAGAGGTTTTATGAATAATACAGAAACACAATCAATCGAAAGTATATGGCAAGAGCAGCTTTCAGGTTATGGCTGTGATCCCGATTTAGCTTATGCCAAAAATACGTTTTTTAACCAGTCTAACGAGTCTATTTCAGCAGCATTTTCTCGCAGCGTAATTGAAAGGGCAAATGAACTAAGAGTTATGCCTAATGTGTTATTTAATAAGTACTTTTACTTCTTCATTGACTTCCTAATGAACACAGATCATGAACCATTCGACGCTTCTGAGGTAGCGAGCTGTTTTGCATCCCTTCTCAAAGAGAAGCTGGATTCAAACTCTATTGCTAGCTCAGAACTCGTCAAGCAATCCAAAGGCGCGGTGGACTATTTAACGCGTAACACTATTTTTTTTAATGAGGATGCGGATATCTACGGTGATCTAGAAGCAAAGTTGAAGGCTTTAAAAAGCCAGTTAAAGACTTATCAAATTTAGGCTGCATCTGAGGTTAAAAATAGTGGTCAAATTGAGTTGGCCAATGAAAAGCTAATAAATAGATAAAAGAAATAAGTAAGAAATAAGTGACATCCATCACTATTAATATCCAAGCTGAGGAAGTGAAGTAAAAAAGTATAAAAATACTTCAACCACTTTGGTCAAAAACGTTTATAGATAGGCTAATTTTTAGCGCTCAGGCGTATCTCTTCACCAAAACAGGTTTATCGCGCACGACAAGGCGCTATAAATACAACAGTAAGAAATTCTAGAGTTGAAAAGCTTGCTCTGCTAAGCCAACAAACGCTCGCAGTTTGTTAGGTTTGTCCGCCGTCTTTTTTGCAGTGTTTCACAGTAAGCGGTTATTGTCCGCTCTCGACCAACTGCACCGTGGAATACCTGT